>JBIIMX010000009.1:0-22992 GCA_044337765.1 Pirellulales bacterium
TTGCTTTATCCGCGGGTCGAGCTTCGTCTTTGAGGCGTGACAACGAGTCGGGTGCATTACAGGTATCAGCGGCTGGGGGTGGTCCTGCGTCGAGAAGGCTGGCGTGGGCCAAAGCAGCACGTTTACCGGCCTTACTTTGAAGAGGGCGCGGGTTTCCGTCCGCGCGAGCTACGTCGGCGGAAGAGCGTCTGGGTTCACGCACTGCCGTCACACGCTGGACAGCCCAATGAGACTTGGAGCATGAGTTTCCTGGGCGGATAGGTGGTCGGGGGCCAGCGGCTGACCGGGGACGACGTCGTGTGGGTCCTGAAGCAGGTGACTTCGCAGCGTGGAAAGCCGCAAAGCATTCGAGTCGATAATCGGCCGTACTTCGTCTGACAGAGCTTGGATCTGTGGGCCTACTTCAATGGCGTGAAGCTCGACTTCCACAGGCCAGGACACCCACGGATATCGCAGTGATCAAATCGTTCAACGGCCGGCTTCGAGACGAGTGCCTGAACCAGCATTGGTTCTTGTCGCTCGAAGAAGCGGGAGCCGTGACAGGAGCCTAGAGGGACGGCTACAATGATAAAGCAACACCGCTTCTGTAAATCGCGGTCTTCAGAGGTGGGTCATCTGGCGTCCATGTTCAGGTAGGCACGTTCGGTTTCCCAGTCGTCGCTGATCTCGGATAGGACGGCTGATGCGAGCCGCAGGAGCGAGGCCTCGTTCGGGAAGAGCGTTGCGACGCGTGTGCGTCGTTTGATCTCCTTGTTGAGCCGTTCGAGGCCGTTGGTCGTTCGCAGCCGCCGTCGTGTGCAGGTGGGATCATGAGGACGGTGATCGCCTCTGGGGCGGCTTGCTCGAGCCAGGCGGCGAGTTGAGGAGCCGTCTTCTCGTAGCGGGCGACGATGTCCTTCAGGCGGCGTTCGGCCTCGGCAGGCTCGTCGGCGTCGAAGACGCGCCGGAGGTCGCGGGCGACATCCGACCGCATGGCCACCTTGGGCACGTGGGCCATGGCGTTGCGGATCGTGTGGAACTGGCACCGCTGCCAAGGCACCCCAGCCATGACCGCCGGACGGGCGGCCCGGAGCCCGGCATGATCGTCGCTGACGATGAGCTTCACACCGTGCATGCCTCGTTTCTGCAGGCTTTCGAGGAACTTCCGCCAGTGCGGCTCGGCCTCGGAGAGCTGCACGCTGCAGCCGAGCACACTCCGCTTGCCTTCGGTGTCGATCCCGATCGCCGTGAGCAGGGCGCACGACCGGATCGCACCATCGTGGCGGATCTTTTCGTATCGGGCGTCCAAGATGAGGTACGTGATCTCGCCAATCGTCCGGTTCCGCCAGGCATCAAGCTGCTCGTCGAGTTCGGCGGCGGCGCGGCTCACTTGGGTCGAGGTGACTTCGAGCCCGCAGAGCTCCTCGACGATGGCCGTGACCTTCCTGGTGCTGACACCCTGCACTTACATCTCGGCCATGGCGAGGATCATTGCCCGTTCGCTGCGGACGCCCCGGTCGAGGGCCTTGGGATAGAAGGGCCTCCCGTTCTCGTCGCGGTAGCCCCGAGTCTGCGGGATCCGCAGGTCGACCTGGCCGACGCGGGTGTTGAGCGTCTTCGGCTTGAAGCCGTTGGCGTAGCCTTGACGGTCGGCGGTTCGCTGATGAGACTCGGCTTTGAGCACCTGCTCCCGCTCGATCTGCATGGCATGGTTCATGAGGGTGGCGAAGGCGGCGGCCATGGCATCAGGGCCATGTTCCATCGCCAGATCTACGAGGTCGCGGATCGCAGAACATTCGTCTTGGTGGGTTATCGCAGGTTCCTTGGAGGAGTTGAAGTACTTCCAAGAAAGCCTCGATGGCCCACCTCTTCAACTCACGCCGCCGGTGTGTTCCTTCCCTCGGCTCGCAAGCTCGCCTCGGTCAGGAACACACCAGCGATTTACAGCAAGAATGTTGCACTAACGCTACAATCGTGGCCGTCCGCACGGTGCTCTGGGTAACCGGCCGCCGTCGGAGTCCGCGCGGCCGGTAGCTGGGCATGCCCCGCTACCGGCCCTTCATGGCTAACAACTTGTTTGGTACCGCGATGGGGGCGGCGGCAGCGATGACTACTACCGGCCAACGTCTTGCTTATATTGACTCCCTCAGAGGAATTGCCGCATTGGGCGTAATGACTGTTCACAGTGCTCACCTGAGTGGACACCTCACTCCCTATGCCTCTTTCGGACAACGGGGGGTTCAACTCTTCTACATCATAAGCGCTTTTACGCTTTTCCTATCCCTCAATGGAAAGACCTGCTCAACACGACAAGACTTGCGGCACTTTTATCTTCGCCGTTTTTTAAGGGTGGCCCCACTTTACTATGTCGCCATTGCAGCGAATTGCATCTACCAGAAGTGCCTGCAGGGCTCACCCGCTCATCTCGGATTGCCGGCGGCAGATCTCGCCATGGGGTTAGCATTCCTGAATGGCTGGAGCGCCCGGACGATCAATTCCATTGCCATCGGCGGCTGGTCAGTCGCAGTTGAGGCCACTTTTTATCTCTTTCTTCCATTCATCTATGCGTCCGTAAAGACCCTCAGAAATGCTCTATGGTTTTTCTTTCTATCGAGCGTGACGACCTACCTTCTGAGCTCGGGAGCCGCTGCCTACTTTGGGCACAGCTTACGACACTATTTCGAATTTCTTTGGTTTCCGATTCAACTACCAGTTTTCTCACTGGGAATCGTCCTCTATTTTCTTCAGGGGGAGGTCACGCGCTTCCTTGGGACATCCGCCGTCAGGGCTACGCCGGGCACAATGCGCTCATGGTCTTTACTGAGTCTGATGGCTTCCGCTGGCTTTGTCTGGTCGAGTTGGCCCACCCGGGATCACACACTCTTCATCTCTTCGGTGGGCTTATTTTTTCTCGTGGTTGCGTTATGGCTACATCCGTGGAAGATCGCCGTGAATCCCGTGACTATCTACCTCGGAAGAATCTCATATAGCCTCTACCTCACGCATTTCTTCGTTGTCATCGCCATCGACACACTGCTGCAAGGAAAAGCATGGAAGCGATTAGACTGTCTACTGGCGTTTATGGCACACCCACTGCCAATCTGGTGTGCAGTATTCGTCGGCGCGCTCATTGCGAGCACAATCACGTACCATACGATCGAGGTTCCTTTTATTGCATGGGGACATAAGTTGACCGGCAAGTGTAGGCCTGATGATCAGGGTCCCCGTTTTCGGGCATCCTAATAAGGCGGAGCTTCACGGATGGGAAGCACCTAACAGGAGCAGGATGATGTCCGGTAAGCGGAGCGTATTTTGGTCGGAGTTTTAGGTGAAGGAGGCCCTGGCAGCAGCCAAGAGTGCCGGAACGAAGGCCCGGTTGGCGAGCCCGTTTGGCATCAAGACGAACCAGGTGCGAGCTTGGAAGAAACAGCTTGTGGCCTAGGTGGCCGAGCTATTCGCTGGCGGGCGACAGCGACGGGCAGATCAAGCCACGGACGAGCGATAACTCTACGAACAGATCGGCCGCCTCAAGATGGCGGTCGAATAGTTGGGACAAAGTTCCCTACTTGCCGCGGAATGTCGCGTTTACGCAGCCCGATCATGCCTGGGCCAGCAACATCACCACCACCCCGCGCCGGCTTGGCTTCCTGTACCTGACAGCGTTCAAGGATCTCTTCAGCCGTGATGTCCTGTCGTGGCGACTATCCATAACACACACTGGAGACTTCGGACTCGGAACAAAGGAACATCACACGGAATAACCAACTCATGGCTGCGTTAGACACTTGGCAGTGGCCTCGTGAGCGACCGCGCAGCAGCGCTAGATTTTAAACAAGGCCCCAACTGGTCAACAAATGGTGTCCACCTCATGACTCGCCATAAGTGGATTATGAAACCCGCTCATTTGGCCGCACTTTCAGCGCGGTGGCCCGAGCTTGGCGGCATGCTGCCACTGCTACCGGTTCTGATCTATCAGGGCAGCTACATGAACAGCTTTTTTCCAGTTACAGAGGGATGGTTTTGTGTCTACGCCACCCTTATTCGCAACGGCGCCCTGCCTTATCGCGACTTTGCGATGCTCCTGCCCCCGCTCTATCCGTACTTCATCGCTTTTCTCCAGTCGGTCGTGGGCGGTGCGTTGCTACCGCTCCATTGGGCCGGCCTGACGATCACCGCACTTATCGGATTCGCACTTTATCTCTTGCTGAGAGGGCACTTTCCGCCCGGAGTGGCTGGCGTCGCGGCTGCGGTGGGCCTTGTCTACTACCAGTCCGGCAATGCTTTCATGGGATACGACTTCACTCAAATCCTCACGCTATGGCTGCTTCTTGCAGCTCGAGTGCTTGACCGCTTTGTCATGCTTGTCCTTACCCGGCCGGCCGTCCCACATGGCCTGTTCTGGCGTCCGATCCTCGGAGGCTTATTTCTCTCCCTGGCCATACTGACCAAACATTCGAACGCCGGAGTCTGCTCGCTGATACTTGCTGGGGCGCTGGCGGTTGTACTCTTCCGCACTCTCGGGCCGCGAACCGGCTTCGTCCATCTGCTTTGGCTGGCACTGGGCCTTCTCCTACCACTGACGCTCATGTTTTCCTGGCTTGCCTTTAACGGAATCATCGGGGATTTCTTCGGACAAGTAGTTGTCGATGCCGCAGGTGCGAAGGGCGGCGTTCTGACCAGCCTTACTCAATGGATACCAGGATTCTTCACCGACTCGTACGTCGCTCGTAGCTTACGGATCGCCCGTGCTGGAACAAAAAGCCTCGTCGGGATGCTCTTACTTGTGAGTGGTCTGGCGATCATTCTTCGATGCATTGGCTATCAGCCCGGTGGTCTCAAGCAGATATTCCTGCTTCGTGTCGAAGATGAGCACAAATGCATGCTGTATTCCCTCATGCTCGCGGCATGTGCGGCAGTGGCTCTGGGATCGGTGGTTTTTTCTGTGCGTTATGACGATCCATCCGCGTATGCCACCACTCTGTGGCGAGGCCGCCGAATATACGAACAAGCCATACCGGCTGCCGTGAACCTCTACCTCGTCGGTGGGCTACTCTCGCTCGTGTTCTTTATCTGGCGGCCGACGGTGCAGAACAGTCGGACTTTTCTCCTGCTCGCATTCGGACTTGGGCTTACCTGCGGCAACGGAACCTCCGCAGGATTATCCGAAATCAGCGCGTTTCTTGGTGTAGCGTTAATCACGGCACTGTTGTTGCGGGCCGGGTTGCCGTATGTACTGCCCACGATTATTCCAATGGTGACTGCCATTGCCTTCGTGACTTTCCTCGTCAACCAGAAATATGAGAATCCGTATCACTGGTGGTCAGTCGTGAACCCGGATATCCGCCATACAGCGGGCCATCAGGTGGGCGGCCTCCTCGCCGGCCTAAGCATGCCGTTCGAGAAATGTGCTGCGATCCAAAAGATTACCGATGCGATCGTTCGCAATAGCGAGCCTGATGAAGCAGTGTATGTCTTTCCTCACATGCCCATTTTTTACATGCTGGCAAATCGTCCGCCCTTTAACAATGCGGTTGTAAGCTGGTTCGACTTCATGAGCGACCGCCAGGCCGAGCGATTGGCTCAGTCGCTAAACGACTCGCCCCCCGAAGTCATAGTGTTTGCTGATTTGCCGGCAGAGGTTTTTTTGGCACATGAACAACTCTTTCGCGGTGGCCGACCCATGGCGCAGCGAAAAATTGTGGCGGTGATTGATGGCCTCTTGCAGGCCGGCCACATTTCTTTGATCGAGGAGGTTCCGAATCTTGACGGGCTGCCGGTCAAGGTGTACGCACGAACGGCATCGGCTTCGCGATGATTCAGCGCTGCCGCCTGCTTCTGAAGATGCTCTCTCGCCTTTTAGCTCATCGTCTTGCCGTTGCCTGAATGTTGCCCAGCGGAAGCGGCAGCAACGCCCATCGCATCGCGGGCACCCAGCCGCCGCCAAGGCCGGCACGAAAGGCCGCGTTCCGGGCGAGGTAACCCAGGGGGTAATGGTTGACCGTGCGGGTCACCCCCACCACCTCGAACCCAGCCCGCTGCAGCAGCGCCGAGAGCGTAGCCGGATTGAAAAGCTGCGGATGATAGGGGCAGTAGATCGGGTGACGGTGCCCAAACACTCTGGCCAGCAGCGACCGCTCGTTGTGAACCACGATGCTCAGGAGCCCCCCAGGCTTGAGGCACCGCCGCAGCTCCACGAGATGTCGCGTCGGATCGGTGAGGTGATCCAGCACGTGCACCATGAAGGCGATTGCGGCAACACCGTCCGGGATGTGACCGAAGTGATTCAGGTCGGTTGAAATGTCGCATGGCTTCGGCGCCACCGACATGCGCAGATCCTCGTGGACCGTCACGTTTGGTTCGATGAACCAGAAACGCCCGCACTCGGACCGCTTCGCCGCCGCAGCCGCCAGAAACCCGCGGTCCGGCCCGACCTCGATCATGTCGCCCGATGGCGGCCGATGCCGCAACACGGCGTCGAGATATCCCTGCTGCGTCCTCCGAAACGACGCCTCCGGCAGTTCAGCCATGTTCGGCTTCATCGAGCCATAGAGCTGCTCGAGCTGCCGGTCATCCGGGTACTCCGGACAGTAGAGCAGCCCACAGTCACTGCAGCGGAAGTAGCTGAAGTAGCTCTTGTCGTTGAAAATATCGGTGTCCCACTGCTCGAGCACCCGCGCAAACGGCAACCGTTCCGCGGCCGGATCACTATGCACCGACCGCTGACCACGCCGCTCACTGCCACAGTGGGGGCAGCAGCGATGGGCATAGGTCGCGGCCTCGGGATCGGTGTCTCGCATGGTTGTTCAGGCCCCCGCCACCGACCGAGCCGAGTGGCACCAATCGGCGTTCCGCAGGTGTTCACCGGCCGCATTCTTGCACCTGATCGTCAGTCGCGACTCCGACACGTCGTAGGCATGCCAGTCGGTTTCGTAGGTCGACGCCACGGCCGGCACCGGGATGCTGAGGATCGGCCGCAACTTGCGGCCGTGCCACGGGCACTGGATCGTGCAACCGCCTGGTTTCGCGCCCGCGGCGTCGCCGCACTCCCTCACGGCTCCATCGAGGCTCGCACCCTCGTGGGAACACAGCCGCGGATACACGTGCACCGCGGCGCCCGTCTTCAGCACGGAAAGCCCCATGTGGTCATCTCCGCCGAGAAACACCGGCTCGCCGGCTCGCAACTCGTCGTACGACACCGTTCGGCTCGGCCAGGAAGGCACCGTCGCGGGCGTCACCACATTGTGCTCCGGGGTGAGCACGTTCTGCTGCATGATTTTGCGGGAGTCGATGAACGAAGGCACCTGCCCTTTCATCTTGAACTCGTAGCCCAGCTTGCGAAGCCGCCCTCGCTGGTTCCGCATCGGCAGGTCTTCCTTCATCAGGATCGAGTAGTTTCGCTTGATAAGCCATTCGATCAGCGGATAGCCGAGCCCCGCCAGCCAGTTGGTCCAGCCGATCGCGTAACGTGTGGTGACCCGCGTGCGAACGTCGCCGATCGCTTCCCAGGTAGTCTGGATGATGACGAAGAAAAACGTATAGCTCGTGTAATAGGTCACCGCATTCGGGGCGGTCTGGTAGATCAGCACCGGGAGGGGAAACCGGAAAAACGGCACCTTCTGGAAAAAAATCGACGCCGCGACCGCATCCCCGGCCAGCGTCAGACAGCCGTCCACCTGCTTGTGGACATACGTGAGGTGCGGGATGTCCATGTAGTTCCAGGCGGCATCCTCCGGGGCGTAGTCCCCCTCGGACACGCATTCGATGAACCGAAACGTCACCCCCTCCGCACGGAGCATCGAGACGATCTCGTCCTGGTCGCGGGCCTCGAACGGCGGCGTGGCGGCGGAACGAGCCGATTCAGCTTTGTCCATCGCGTGCGTGGCTCCTGCTTCCCTCCACCACCATCGGCCTGTGCCGGACCTGCGCCAGGACGGCGCCCACGTATTCACCCACCAGCCCGATCAGGAAAATCTGCACCGACGCCAGAAAGAAGATGCTGATCACCGCCGGGGCATAGCCGGCCGGCAGCAGATACCAAAAGCAGAGCTTCAGGATCACGAACAGCAACGCCGCAAGCAGCGAGAGAGCGCTCAAAAGGAAACCCGTGAGCGTGGCCAGCCGTAGCGGCGCCTTCGAGTGGCTCGTGATTCCCAGCATCGCCATGTCGAAGAGCGTAAAAAAGTTGTTTTTCGTGATGCCCCGTTTCCGCAACGGCTGATCGTATTGAACCACCGATATCGGCAGGCCGATCTCGCAGATCAAGCCCCGCACGTAGGGGTAGGGATCCTCGAACCGCCGCATGACCTCCACCACACGGCGATCGTAAAGCCCAAACCCTGTCACATGCTCCAAGAGCGGCACCTCCGCCATCGACTTCGCTACCCGGTAATAGAGACTCCGCACCGCCCAGAACAGCGGCGACTCGGCGCTCGTCTTCTTTTGGCCCACAGCGACGCTCGCGCCCTGTTCCCACGCGGCGATGAACTGCGGGATCAACTCCGGAGGATCCTGCAGGTCGGTGCACATCGCGATCACGCAGTCGCCGGCCGACTCCATCAAGGCGTGAAACGGCGAACGGATTTGGCCAAAGTTCCGGGCGTTAACGATCAGCTTCACCCGCGGATCACGGTCCGCAAGAGCCTTGATTTTCACCACGGTGCCGTCGGTCGAGGCGTTGTCGATGAAGAGCATCTCGAACGTGTAGTCGGGCAACCCGTCGAACACCTTCACGAGCCGCTCGTAGAGTTCCTCGACATTCCCCTCCTCGTTGTAGCAGGGCAGCACGAGGCCCACATGGCCGCCACGGCGCAGGCGGCCATCGCCTTCGTCGCGCCATGTCGCGAGTTCCGGCCGCGACACATTCGCCGCGGTTCCATTCGCGTGATCGGAAACTGCTTCCATCGGAGAAGCCTGCGACGCGGGAGGCGATTCGAAATAGGGTGCGGGTTCGCCCGAGGCATCGACCGTGCGTGCGTCCCCTCCGCAGGATAACTTATTCCTGCGGAAAAGCCATTCGGCAGGCCAGCGTGGCTGCAGCCCCCACGACCGCCAGCGCGAACGCGATCGCGATGCCCGGACCACGCGGCGGGGCATAGCGAATCCGAATCTCTTTCGCGCCGGCTGGCACATCCACGATGATCCGCTGCCATTCGTCTTCCGTCACCGCCACCGGCTTGCCGTCGGCCGTCGCGACGATGTCTGGATACCTGAGGAAGTTTGCCACGATCTTCCGCGGCCCAGACTCCGGAACGAGCTCTATGACGAGCCCCGCCACGCTCATGCGGAGCGGCAGCGCGTCGGCCGAGCGGGCAGCATCGAACGCCAGCGGTGCCGGATCGGGGATCTCGATCACCCTCACATACTCATCCAGATCCCCGAGCGTTCGCCGGGGCTTGCTGTCCAGCTTCTCGAGCAGTGGGACAAACGGAAACTTGCGCTCGAATCGATTCGGTGTCTGCGGCTCCCAGCCTCCCCATGCCGTCCGGTGCACGAGCAGCCACCGCACACCATAGGCGGCGAGCGTCTCCTGCGGACGCTCGACAAGCCTCTCCATGCAGGCGATGACGCGGCCGAATCGCTGCACGAGCGGATCGTAGCCGAAGAACGCGGGAACCTCGTATTGGCACGGCAGGTTATGAGGCATCGTGAGAGGATACGAGGGATCTGTCGACCGCAACGCCCCAAACGACATGATCCGCTGCGGCCGGGCCCGCTCGTCCGGCTCGAGTACGTTGGCCAGTTCTTCCAGCAGCGGCGGATAGGGCCGGTAACCGTAGGTGTAGAAGGCGATCCCGACGCGGGTGAGATGAAGGGAAACCAGCAGCACACCGCTGCCCACGATGGCCAGAACAAGCCGCGATCGGCGATCCCCTGCGGCCTGGCCGGCAACGGCTTCCCGCGACGCGATCACATCTCCGAGGTACCGCGCCCCCACGAGGCACGCGAAGAACACGAACCACGGCAGGGCCCGGAAGGGATTGTTCCGCAGCCCGACCGGCAAAAGCCCCATCAGCCACCAGAGTCCGCCCGATTGCCCCAGCGACAGCAGGAAGGCCACGACCGCCGGAATCGTAAGAGCGAGTTGCAGCCGCGACGAACCACCGTCGTCGGTCGTTCCAGGGCGGACCATGATCCGCCGCCAGACGAGCGCCGGAACCGCCGCCAAGAACGCGACCAAAAGGATGGTGCCGAAGTAGTAGAAATGGCCGTTCCACTCGAGATTCAGGCTGCCCCAACCATTGGGCAGCGTGCCGCGCACGAACGGATATGGCAGCAGCATCGCCAGCAGATTGCCACCCACGCCATCGCCACCGCCCGGGTCGATATAAGACATCTCCCGTGACAGCCGCCACTGCTGGTAGAAGACGGGGATGGAGAGGGCCGCACCGAAGGCCAGCGCCGGAACGAGCCACCGGAACCGACGCCAGGGCACCTCGCCCACCGCCACGAGGGCCGCCGCATGCACGAGCATGAGGCCAGAGCCCAGCACGAAGAGCTGCGGAAAACCGGAGTGGTAGTAGGCGCCGAGGGCCACCCCAAGGGCGACCGGCCATCGCCAGGTCACCGGGCCGGTCCGCAACCGGTCCACGAACAAGGCAAACAGCGGGATGAACATCGCCAGCACGCTGAACGCATGCCAGCATCGGGCCATCACGAGCAGAGGACCGGAGAGGACGAACGTCAGGCTGGCAAACGCCGCCAGCACCGGCCCGATGCCCAGCCGCCGCGCGAGGAGAAACGCGAGGCAGTAGCCGGCGAGCAGGTGGATCGCCGCGAACACGTCGAACGTCGCATACTCGTCGCCGAGCAGGTGACGGGCTACTCCGTAGGCGAGATAGAGCGGCGGATAGGTGCCGCTGATCACCGGCGTCGGTGAGCCGAGAAAGATGTAGGGGTTGTATTCGGGCACCAGCCCCTGCCAAATCCCCCGCATGCTCATGAGCACGCCCGGCAGCTCCAGCGAAAGGGCGTCGTCCTGGCAGAAAAAATAGGGATCGAGCACTTCGAGGAGGCCAATCGCCGTCGCCACGAACGCCAGCCCGGCCCAGAACAACAACGCGGATGCTGTCGGCCTTGCGGCGGCATCGTTGGTGTTGGGATCATCGCAAGCCATTGAGGGATCCTATTCGCCGGCGGCCAGCATTGTCAGGCGGATCGATTCGTCGAGCGACGTCGCGGGCACGAGTCCTAACTCCGTGCGTGCCCGCCGACAATCCGGAACATACCGTTCCGCTGGTTTCTCGGGCTGCGGCTGCTTCGCGACGACCACCTCCGGCCGGCCTCGGTCAGGCCAGACCGCCGCCGCGACGTCTGCCACGCGGTCGGCCAGTTCCCGGATCGACACTGCCTCCTCACTGCCCACGTTGTAGACCCGGCCAGACTCGCCACGTAGCAGGATCGTGACCAGCCACTCAGCCAGATCCGCCGCATAGAGATAGCTGCGAAAGGGTGTGCCGTCGCCGCCGATCCTGATCGGCCCGCCCGCGATGCTATCGCGGAGAAAATTGCCGATCGCGAAGTGCGTGTCGAGCGGCAGGTGCGGACCGACGAAGGCGAAGCAGCGGGCGATCGAGACGTGCAGGCCGGCTCCACCCGCGGCCGAGGGCCGCGCCGCGATCGCACAGAGCACTTCGGCCGCCCGCTTCCCCTCGGCATACGCATTCCGCACATCGAGCGGATCGGGGCCGCCCGGATACTCCTCGGGCACGTGCGAGAGCTCCGGTGGCTGCCGGCCGTAGACCGCGCCGGAACTGGTGAAGAGAAATCGAGTCGCTCGTTTTTCCGCCGCCAGGGCGAGCATCCGCCTGGTGCCCTCGACGCACACGTCGAACATTTCTCGCGGATCAGTTGCATTGAGCGATGCGCTCGCCTCCGTCGCCGCGTGGATCACGTGCGTGATTTCGCCATCTGGAAAGCGAAATCCGCGGACGTCGCCCTCGACGAAGGAGACAGCCGGGTCGGTCGCAAGATGCCGAGCCTTGGCGGCGAACTTCGCAGGATCACGGGACAGCATCGCCACGCGGCAGCCGAGCGACCGTTCGCGATTGGCGGCGAGCAGGGCCTCCAACAGCCAGACGCCAAAGAACCCCGTGCCACCGCTGATGAAGAGGCTGGCGCCGCGGAGCGGCTCCCAGAGCGAAAGCGTGCGGGCGAGCAACCGGGCAATGTCGTTGGCGATGATCCCGGTCATGCTAGCCCCGCACGAACGCCGAAACAGTGTCGACGACTTGGTCGATGTGGGCGTCGGAGAGTCCCGGATAAACGCCCAGCCAGAGCGTGTGCCGCATGATGTAATCGGCACCGGACAGATCGCCCGCCACCCGCTGCGGCTTGCCGTGGTAGGCCGGCTGCCGCAGCAGGTTGCCGCCGAAGAGCTGCCGCGTGCCGATCTTCTTCTCGTCGAGGTGCCGGACCAGATCGCGCCGCGTAAACGCCGCCGTGGGCCGACCGGAGAGCGGGAATCCGAACCAGCTCGGGTTCGAGCCGGGCGTGGGCTCGGGCAGCACGAAGACATCCTGCAACGGCTCGAGGCCGGCCCAGAGCCGGGAGTAATTCTTCCGTCGGGCCGCAATAAAACCGTCGAGCTTGTCGAGCTGCGCCACCCCCACTGCCGCCTGCATGTCGGTGAGCTTCAGGTTGTAGCCGATGTGGGAGTAGATGTATTTGTGATCGTAGCCATGCGGCAAGTCGCCCAACTGCCAGTCAAACCGCTTGCCGCAGGTGTCGTCGTGGCCGGGCTCGCACCAGCAGTCGCGGCCCCAGTCGCGGAAGCTCTCCACGAGTTTTTCAAGCTTGGGCGAATCGGTGAACACGATCCCCCCCTCCCCCATCGTCATGTGGTGGGCCGGATAGAAGCTGCAGGTCGCCAGGTCACCGAACTGGCCGACGTGCCTCCCGCCAAACTCCGCCCCCAGCGCGTCGCAACAGTCCTCCACGAGCCAGAGGTCGTGACGCTTGCAGAAGTCGGCCACCGCGACGCAGTCGAACGGATTGCCGAGGGTGTGGGCGAGCATCACCGCGCGTGTCTTGTCGCTGCGGGCCGCCTCCAGACGATCGACGTCGATGTTGTAGGTGGCACGCGTCTCGGGATGCTCCACGTCGACGAACACCGGCACGAGGTTGTTCTGCAGGATCGGATTGACCGTGGTGGGAAAGCCCGCAGCCACCGTGATCACCTCGTCGCCCGGTGCGAGTTGTTCGGCGAGCAGCTTGTGAGACGTGAGCGCCGTGAGGGCGACGAGGTTGGCGCTCGAACCGGAGTTCACGAGGCTCGCACACCGCGTGCCCACGCGGGCCGCAAACCGCTTTTCAAACTCCTCCGCATACCGGCCCGTCGTCAGCCAGAAATCGAGAGAGCTGTCGACGAGATGTTCCACTTCACGGGCGTCGAACACCCGCCCCGCCACCGGCACAGCCTGTCCGGGCTGGAAGGGCCGGTCAGGAAACGCCAGCCGACAGTATTCCGCCACGAGCCCGCGGATCTCATCGCGAACGGCGTCGGCCGTGCGGTCACCAGAACCGTCGCTACGCTGCAGCTCGTTCATGCAGGCACCCCCGGGTCGGCAAGGCAGGCTGCCAGCCCGGCCGCCTCATAGGCATCGATGTCGGCCAGGCAGAGCGAACGGGCAGCCGCCGCGTTGTCGCCGTAGCCCCGAAACCACGCCGCCGTCCGCAGGATCGCCTCACGCGAGGAGAGCCGCGGCCGCCAAGGCAGGCCGGCAAGCGATTTGTCGATGGCGAGCCGGAGTACGTGGGTCTCGATCGGAGCCCGCGGGTCGTGGATGTCTTCCCAGCGGCCCGTGCCCCACGCCTCGATGAAGATCTCGGTGAGCTGTTGCACGGTGATGTCGTCGTCGGCAGCGGGCCCGAAATTCCAGCCGGCGCACCACTTCGCAGCCGGCTCAGCGAGCATCGCGGCGGCGAGCGTGAGATACCCGGTGAGCGGCTCGAGCACGTGCTGCCAGGGCCGCACGGCCACGGGATTCCGCACGGGCACCGGATCGCCGGCTGAGAGATGCCGCACGATGTCGGTGATGATCCGATCCTCCGCCCAATCGCCACCGCCGATGACGTTGCCGGCCCGGACGGTCGCCACCTGCACGCCATGCTCGCCGAGCCGGGCCGACGGAAAGAAGCTCTGGCGATAGGCCGCCACCACCAGTTCAGCCGCCCCCTTGCTCGCACTGTAGGGATCGTGGCCGCCCAGCCGGTCACCCTCGTCGTGCGGCCGGCCGTCGGGATGGGGCTCGTAGCACTTGTCGCTCGTGACTGAAATCAGCACGCAGGGCTTGCCCGTTGCACGCACGGCATCGAGGAGCGCCGCGGTGCCGACCACGTTGGTCGAAAACGTGTCGAGCGGCTCGCGATGGGAGAGCCGCACGAGCGGCTGTGCGGCCAGGTGCAGCACCACGTCGGGATCCGCCGCCCGCACGGCGGCGGCCAGGCGGGCCGCGTCGCGGATGTCGGCCTCGTGGTGCGTTGCCACCAGATCCACGAGCCCCGCCGCCTCGAAGAGCGACGGCCTGGTCGGGGCCGCGAGGGAGTAGCCGGTGACCGTGGCGCCGAGCCGGTCGAGGAGCAAGAGCAGCCAAGAGCCCTTGAAGCCGGTGTGGCCGGTGACAAAGACCTTCTTGCCACGCAGGCTCTGCAGGCTGTCCGCGACGTTCATCCCCACACCTTCCAAGGCGCCCGGCCCTCGCGCCAGATTTCATTCACCTGCAGATAGTCGCGGTAGGTGTCGACGGCGAAGAAAAATCCGTCGTGTTGGTAGGCCATCAGCTGGCCCTCGGCTGCCAGCCGTTCGAGCGGCTCCTTCTCGAGGATCAGCGACTCGCCGCCGTCGAGATAGTCGAAGATGCGGCGATCGAACACGAAGAATCCCGCGCTCACCCAGCCTTCCACCTTCGGCTTCTCGGAGAAGCTCGTCACCCGCGCATGATCGTCGAGCATCGTCATGCCGAACCGAGAAACGGGTTGCACGGTCGTCACGGTCGCCAGCTTGCCGTGCGACCTGTGGAAGGCGATGAGCTTGTCGATGTCGACGTCGGCAAGACCGTCGCCGTAGGTGACCAGGAACGTGTCGCCCTTCACGTAGGGCTCGACGTGTTTCACGCGGCCGCCGGTGTTCGTCGCCACCCCCGTGTCGGACAAGGTCACCTCGAAGTCGAAGGGCTCCTGGTTGCCGTGATACCAGACCTGCCGCCGCCCCCCGACGGCCACGGTGCAGTCCTGCGTCATCGCCTCGTAGTTGAGGAAGTAATCCTTGATCATGCTCCCCTTGTATCCGAGGCAGAGCACGAACCGGTTGAGCCCGTGGTGACCAAAGAGCCGCATGATGTGCCAGAGAAGCGGTCGACCGCCTACCTCGACCATCGGCTTGGGGCGGTACTCCGTCTCCTCCCGCATCCGCGCCCCCTGACCACCGCAGAGAATGACGACATCCATGGAAGGAATCCCTTGAAGCCCGCGAAGACCTGCGTGCCTTGGCACCCTCGCAACATACCACGAACCCGACCTCGCTTCCCGCCCCCGCGAAGCCCCTACCCCGCCATCGCCCGCTTCAGATTTCCGTCGATCGCGGCCAGGAAATCCTGCGTGGTCAGATGCGGCTGAGCGGGGCCGATCAGCATCGCCAGATCCTTCGTCATTTTCCCCTCCTCCACCGTCTCGATGCAGACCTTCTCGAGCGTGTCGGCGAAGTGGGTCACCGCCGGCGTGCCGTCGAGCTTGCCGCGGTGGGCCAGGCCGCGGGTCCAGGCGAAGATCGAGGCGATCGGATTGGTGGAGGTGGGCTTGCCCTGCTGGTGCTGCCGGTAGTGCCGCGTGACCGTGCCGTGGGCCGCCTCGGCCTCCACCGTCTTCCCATCGGGCGTCATGAGCACGCTCGTCATCAATCCCAGCGAACCGAAGCCCTGGGCCACGATGTCGCTCTGCACGTCGCCGTCGTAGTTCTTGCAGGCCCAGACATAGCCCCCCTCCCACTTGAGCGCGGAAGCGACCATGTCGTCGATGAGCCGATGCTCGTACGCAATCCCCTTCGCGGCGAACTCCGCCTTGAACTCCGCATCGAAGATCTCCTGGAAAATGTCCTTGAACCGGCCGTCGTAGGCCTTCAGGATCGTGTTCTTCGTGGAGAGATAGACGGGGTAGCTGCGGGCCAGCCCGTAGCGGAAGCTCGCGCGGGCGAAGTCGCGGATCGAGTCGTCGAGGTTGTACATCGCCATCGCCACGCCGGGCGACGGGAAGTCGAACACGTTCATCTCCATCGGCTTCGAGCCGTCGGCAGGAGTGAAGGTGAGCGTGAGCTTGCCGGGGCCGGGGATCTTCACGTCGGTGGCCCGGTATTGATCGCCGAAGGCATGACGGCCCACCACGATCGGCTTCGTCCAGCCCGGCACCAGCCGCGGGATGTTTTTGATGATGATCGGCTCGCGGAAGATCACGCCGCCCAGAATGTTGCGGATCGTGCCGTTGGGGCTCTTCCACATTTTCTTGAGGTTGAACTCCTTCACGCGGGCCTCGTCGGGCGTGATCGTGGCACACTTCACACCGACGCCGAATTCCTTGATGGCATTGGCCGCGTCGACGGTCACCTGGTCGCCGGTGGCGTCGCGGTTTTCGATCGAGAGGTCGAAATACCGGATGTCGAGATCGGCGTAGGGCAGGATCAGCTTGTCTTTGATGAATTGCCAGATGATCCGCGTCATCTCATCGCCGTCGAGATCGACCACCGGGCCTGACACCTTGATCCTGCCTGCCATGTTGAATCGCTGCTCCTGCTGCGGGAATGTCGTACGAAACCATGTGCGAGAGCCTTGTTGTACCAAGCCCAGTCACAGAATTCATGCCGGCGCCACCGGGGACGGCACGAGTTTCCTCACGAACGCCGGGCCGGCGTAATGCTCGAGATCCTCGCCTCGATCCCAGACTCCCGTTTCCCGTCCGCCGTCCGCCGTCCGAAACAAAACTGGGAGCTGGGAATCGGCGGAAGCTCGAGGAGCCTTGAGCGTATCCTCGCTCCGGCGACGAGACTTCTGCCGTTCCCGGCGGCGCGTCGCCACAGGCTCGGCCTGCCCTACGAAACCGTCGCGGCAAGGATGTCGGCGGCGGTGTCGACCTGCGCCAGCTCGATCCACTCGTCGGCGGTGTGGGCCTGACCGATCGAACCCGGCCCGAAGACAACGCTCGGCACCCTCGCTGCCGCAAAAACGCTGGCATTGGTGCCGTAGCGGGCGGCGATCTGCCGTGACGCCACGCCTTTGCCTGACGCCGCAGCCGCGAGCCTTTCAAACCATGTCCGGTCCGACATCGGCTGCAATCCCGCACTCTCGAGGAACGGTTCGTCGTGGTCGATACGAGCATCGCCGCACGCCGCCGCGATCCGCTCGATCACCTCGCGACGGGCCGCCTCCGGCGACTCGCCCGGCACGACTCGGCGATCGAGTTCCAGAACGACCAGATCCGGCACGAGGTTCACACCCGCGCCGCCGTGAATCGTGCCGAGGTTCAACGTCGGTGGACCGCAGGGGTGCTCCGGGTGCCTCGTCAACAACTCCCGTGAGAGCGTCTCGATCGCTCCAATTGCCCGGCCCGCCGGATAGATCGCGTTGTCGCCCTGCTCGGGGAAGGCGCTGTGGCAGGCCACGCCATGCACCCGCGTCCGCCACCGCACGGCCCCTTTGTGCTGCGTGACGATGTCGAGGTCTGTCGGCTCCGCGACCACGGCCGCCGCGGGCCGACCGCCGAGCAGGTCGCGGGCCGCCAAGTCCGTGGGGGCGAGTTCGGCCGCGGGTGTCGTCCAGAGCCGCGCGATCGCCTTCGCACCGGAAAACCCAAACTCCTCGTTGACGGTTGCAGTGAAGACGACGCTCGCCAGCCGCGGCCGGCCAGACAAACGCAACCGGTCAATCGCCACGAGCATCGCCGCCATGCCACCCTTCACGTCGCACGAGCCGCGTCCATAGAGACGGCCTTCGCGGACGACCGGCGAGAATGGCTCGATCGACATCCCCTCTGCAGGCACCGTGTCCTGATGGGCATCCCACAAGACCGTTGGGGCGTCGGCCACCGTAGCCTCGAGCCGGGCCACCACGTTGTCGCGGCCCGGCGACACGGGCTGTCGCGCCCACTGCAGACCGGCCGCCATGAACCGCTGGATGAGGTAGTCGGTGACCCGTCCCTCCAGATAGTCGGGCCCCGACACGTCCCGCCCCATGGGGTTCACGCTCGGACGGCGGACGAGATCGGCAAGGGTCGACACGTGTTCGGACATACCCGCCACCCTACCAAACCAACCTTCCGCCCTGCGAGTTCCCTTTTTCTCCCTGCGAGTTTCTCCCTGCGAGACCGCGGCGACAGGGCGGTGTTAGAATGGCCGCATGAAGACCTCACCAGCACGTTCCATAAAGACGCTCTCGGCAAAAGCACGTCCAGAAGCCGCCCGATGGTTGGTGGCCTCCGTCGCCACGCTTCTGCTGTCAGTTGACGCCGCACACGGCCAGCAGGGCGAGGCCACGGCTGCGATCAAAGCCGCCATTGGCAGCTACGTCGCTGCCCTCGAACGGGGGGACGGCGCGGCGCTCGCAAACCTCTGGACGCCCGACGGAGACATCGTCGACGACGAGGGCCGAGTGCTCAACGGCCGCGAGACGGTGGGACGTGTCACCGCGGCTACCAAGGACACGCCCCGGCCGGCGTTTCGCATCCAGCAGACGAATCTGCGGCTGCTCACCTCTGACGTGGCCATCGAGGACGGCACCGTTGAGGTCACGCCGCCCGGCGCGACCGTGGCACTGACCGGATGGTTTTCCGCGACCTGGGTGAGGCACGAGGGTGCTTGGAAGCTCGCCGGCCTCCGCGAGTCGCGCGTCGCATCGCCGCACGACACTCCGCGGCTTACCGACCTCGAATGGATGGTGGGCGATTGGACGGTCGTGGAGGATCACCCCGACCATGCACCGGCAGCCGAAGCTCTTTCCCCAGCTCAGCCACCAAGCGGTCGGACGCCGATCGAGGTGTCGGTCGGCTGGAATGCCTCCCGCACATTCCTCATCCGCGACATGAAAATCTCTGGCGATAGGGCGGCCGGCCCAGCAAATGGCGAGGCCGGCGACGGCCTGCCAGAAATGCACATCACGCAGCGGATCGGCTGGGATCCGCTTTCGCGACAGCTTGTTTCGTGGTCATTCGGCTCCGACGGCAGCCATGGTGAGGCGACGTGGACCCGCGACGACGGCACCTGGATCGCGCGGACGATGGCCGTGATGCCCGACGGCACACAGACATCCTCCCTCAATATATATGTCTATGACGGCGCCGACCGATGCACATGGCGTTCGGTACCCACCCACGTCGGTGGCGAACACGCGCCGCACGTCACCATGACGATGATCCGCAAGAAGCCGGCGGCGACACCACTCACGGCTCCGCAGACCTCTCCGAAGGGGAGCCCGGCCCGATGACGAAGCACCCGCACGCTCACCGTCTCTTTCTCCCGTCGCTACTGGCCGCACTCTTTGTGGCGTTCGGCTGCGGACGACTGGCCGAAGCACAGGCACCGGTCAACGCCGACGGGCAGACCGCTCAAAACGCGGCCTCCGCGCCGCAGGTGCCGCAGTCCACGAGCGACGACGGAGATGGCGATGATCTGGCAAAGAAAGCCGAGATCATGAACAGTCCACGGTGGCGGCGGGCGATTTTCGAACTGGGGGAATGGCTGTCGGCTCAGGTGATCTACACGCCCGCGCAGGTCCGCAACATCAAGGCCGACTTCAACCACAGAGTCGAGAAGATGTCGCCGCACGAACTTGAATATCTGCTCGACGACCTCGACGCCAAGTTCAAGATCATCGACACGCCGGAGGCCCGTGACGCTCGTTCGTGGGTGGCGCAGTATCTGTCGGTGATGTCGGACCAGAAGCGTGCGGAGGTGCTCAAGGACGTGCCGAACGTGGTGACGATGACTGCCGGGCAACTCCAGCAGGAGATCCAGAAGATCGAACAGAAGCGGGGATCACTGCAGCAGCAGCAAACTGCGTTTGACGAAAGCCGCCAGCAGTTGGTGCAGCAGGCTCAGACTGCTCGGCAGCAGACGGCGGCAGCCTCGGCGGCGGCGATGCGGCAGAGCGGCGTCTCGTATTCGCCGTACCGAAGCGGCGGAGGTGGAGGAGGCGGCAAGCCACCGTTTTCCGACGTGAAGGGCAGCGGGATGACCCTCTACAGCGGCCCGTTCGGCGCCGGCGTTTCAATGAGCCTCGGAAGTTTCTGAACGCGGGCAGGGATGAGATTCCATCTTGTCCCAATGCCCCGTGGGGACGAGATTTCATCTTGTCCAAACGCCCCGTGGGGACGAGATTTCATCTTGTCCAAACGCCCCGTGGGGACGAGATTTCATCTTGTCCAAAAATGCATGTGCAAGTTGAAAACTCGCACCCACCGGGTCAACTCGCGCGCCCCCGGGGTCAAATCTCCCCCCCACCGGGTCAACTCTCGCACCCACGGCCCACCCACGCCCCCGACCTCGGCTGGTTTTCCCGGGAAAAAGGCCCGTCTCGTCGCCAGAGCCTCCCCGCTGTATAACTCTGCCAGTTATGCCGATCGTCCGGCGGGCAGAGCCCACCGGGTTTTTTTTGGGCTGCGACTTCGTGACAAATTTCACGAAGTGGTCTCCCACGGCCGATTTTTCCAACCGGAGCCCGTTCCCGAAGCTCCGGACAGCCACTGCCCCCGACTTCCTCCCGCCCAGCGGACACCATGGACGCCATCCTTCCCGTCCTGCTCTTTGTGGCCATCGCCGCCGCGGTGTCGGTGGGCCTGCTTGTCACGGCCAATCTCATCGGCCCGCGACGCAGCGGAGCCGTCAAGGAAATGCCGTACGAGAGCGGCATGGACCCCGTTCACGACACCCGCCGCCGGTTCGACGTGCGGTTTCACCTCGTGGCCATCACGTTTTTGGTGTTCGACGTAGAGCTCCTATTCCTCTATCCATGGGCGGTCGCCAGCCGGTCGACCGCCGGCATTGATGCCGCCGTGGCCGATGGACTGGTCTCCTGCCGAGGCCTTGTCTACGCCGGCGCCATGCTCTTTATCGCTTTGGTGATCGTGGGTTTCGCATACGACTGGCGCAAGGGGGTGTTTCGATGGCGTTGAACATGCCGGGAAGACAGACCATGCCTGGGAAGATCGAGCTGCCCGAGAACGTGGTCGTCAGCAGGCTCGACGAACTGGCCAACTGGTGCCGCAAAAACAGCCTCTGGCCGATGCCCTTCGCCACGGCGTGCTGCGGCATCGAATTGATGGCGACCGGCGCCAGCAAGCACGATCTGGCCCGATTCGGTGCCGAGGTGTTCCGCTTCAGCCCACGGCAGTGCGACCTCATGATCGTGGCGGGCCGCGTGGTCATGAAGATGCTGCCGGTGCTGCAGCGCATCTGGCAGCAGATGCACGAGCCGAAGTGGTGCATCTCGATGGGTGCCTGCGCCAGCACCGGCGGCGTATTCGACACCTATGCCGTCGTGCAGGGCATCGACCGTTTCATCCCGGTCGACATGTATGTGCCCGGTTGCCCACCGCGGCCCGAACAGCTCATCCAGGCGATCATCGATCTGCAGGACAAGATCCAACGCGAAGGCACGATCACGGGCCGCGAGTTCGACACCAGCCAGCGGCAACTCCGGAAGCGTGCGCTCGTGGAAGCGGACGAACTGCTCGTGCTCGACGCCGCACGCAATCCGGTCGTGCAGCGGGAACTCTCCGCCGCCGCCCACCGCACCTGATCCGCGATTCCTCACGCCGACTCTCTCCAAATGCCCAACCAACCACCTGCCGTCGACGACGTTCTCGCAGCGGTCTCAGCCCGCTTCGGCTCGCTCGAGTCATCGGTTTTTCGCGGCCAGACGAGCCTCGTGGTGCCCGCCGATCAATCGTTCGAAGTGCTCGGGTATCTCAAGGAGCAGGGCTTCGACCTGCTCGTCGACGTGACCTGCGTCGACTACCTCGAGTACCGCGGCGCAAAGCACCGCTACGGTCTCGTCTATCTGCTCGCCTCGACGACCACGAACCAGCGGCTCACCCTGCGGGTTTTCGTCGATGATCCGGTGTCGGCCGACGAGAAATGGCCCGCGGTTCGCAGCGTCGTGCCGCTCTGGCAGGCAGCGAACTGGCTCGAACGCGAGGTCTGGGATCTCTTCGGCATCTCCTTCATCGGCCACCCCGACCTGCGACGGCTCGTGATGCCCGACGAGTTCACGGCCCACCCGCTCCGCAAGGATTATCCGCTCCAGGGCCGCGGCGAGCGGCACAACTTCCCCGTCATCACCCGCGACCACAGCTGAAAAGCCGCAACGCCATCATGTCCATCGCACCCGCACCATCCAGCCGCCAGTCGAGCCGCACGTCGCCCGCCGACGCCGCCAGTGCGGCGAGGTCGGAAGACTACCTCTGGACGCTCAACTTCGGGCCGCAGCATCCGGCCACGCACACCACGCTGCGGCTCGTGCTCAAACTCGACGGCGAGCGGGTCGTCGACGCGATGCCCGAAATGGGCTACCTGCACTCAGGCTTCGAGAAGATCGGCGAGCATCTCACGTACAACCAGTATGTGACGGTCACCGACCGCATGAACTACATCTCACCGATGGCCAACAACGTGGCCTGGCACCACGCGGTGGAGAAACTGCTCGGAATCGACCTCACCCCTCGCTGCCGCTCGATCCGCACGATCATCGCGGAACTCGCCCGAATCAGCGACCATCTGCTCTCCAACGGCGCGGTCGGCCTCGACACCGGCGCCTTCACCTTCTTTCTCTACGCGTTCTACCAGCGCGAGGTGATCTACGACATCTTCGAGACCCTCTGTGGAGCACGGTTCACGAACAGCTGGACCCGCGTGGGTGGCGTCTCGCAGGATTTCACGCCGCTCGTGATCGAGAAGATCCGCACCTTCGTGAAGACCTTCCCCAAGACGCTCGACGACATGGAGCGGCTGCTCACTCGCAATCGCATCTTCGTCGATCG
>JBIIMX010000176.1:0-6670 GCA_044337765.1 Pirellulales bacterium
GGAAAGATCTTGCCGAAGATCGTCCGAAGCGCGAGTTCCATCCGCCCTTCGTGCCCGGGGCCGCCCAGCTGAACCGGCCCCTCGCGTTCGAGGAACACCTGCCGCCCAGAGCAGACCGGCCGGTAGGCCACGTGTGCGACGAGGTCATACCAGTCGCGGCGGCCGCTCTCGATCGCGTCGAGCGCGACATGCACGTGCACGAGTCCGTCGCGGCACTCCACCCGAAGTGGCTGCGTCTTCGCGAAGGCCACCGCCACGCCCTCCGGCAACTCCTCGGGAATGTGCGGCTCGACGCCGAGCTGCGCACAGACGAGGGTGATCAGCTCCTCGAGCGTGAGCCGTTTGCCGGCGATGCCGAGCCGATCGAGCGCGTTGTTCGCCGACGACTCGTGCACCTGCAGGCTCAGCATCGCATCGGCGGGAGCGCGTGGGCGAGGCGTGTGGGCGGCCAACTGGGTGTCGCCCGCGAGCCGAAGCCTCATCGTCGCCAACGAGGATGTCGTCTGCATCGCTATCGCCGTCGGGTCGAGGCCGAGCTTCACAAGAGGCATCCAGACGCGGTCGCGGACGCGGTTTGCCATCAGGGCAAACTGCGGCTCCGCCTGCGTGTCGACCTCGCGGCAGGCGCGGGAGATGATCTTGTCGATCACCTCGCGGTTGGCCTCGGGCATCGATTCCGCCTGCTGATTCCTCGCGATGTTTCGCACCAGCGAGCCCATCACCGGCACGGCATCGAAGCTCGTCTGAATGTTGTCGACGTGCGATCGGTTTGAGGCGGCACCAGCGGCGTTGCCGAACAGCAGGCCCTGCGACGAGATCGTGATCGGTTTGCGGACGGTGAATGCCGAGGCGCTGCGTGCCGTCACGGAGACGGGCCCCGATTCGGTGACCGCCCGCGACGCGATGTCGCCATGCACCTCCAGGTTGAAACAGATCTCGTCCTCATCGGGCACAAGCCGGAGCGTGGTGGTGCGTTCGACGGTGCGGGTGCCACGCACGTCGCGGCCCATGACCGTGTCCTGAAACGGTGCGGTGTCGACGGTGGCGCCCGGGAGGAGTTTTTCGAGAAATTGCTGATGCACCGCGATCCTCACGTTCGGGGCGAGGTAATGGTCTTCCACCGCGCGTGCCACAGGCCTCGCGGCGGTCGGAAAGAAGCCGCAGATCGAATCGAGCGAGGTCTTCACGGCCATGGCGTGGGCCGCGGTCGGCGCCGCTTCAAACCGCTCGATGCCGTCGAGCAGTCGGGCGATCTCCACGACGGTCCGGCCCACGGCCTGTCGGGTCATCGCGGCGGCGGCGTCGTTGGTGCTCAGTTCCGCGGGCTCGCGGACGGTGCTGAAGAGGGCTGCCGTGGATCGCCATACGGCGACGCGGCGGGCCGCGGCGAGGGCGGCGCGGCGGGTGTGTGTGGCGAGACCTGCGTCGACAGTGGTGTCGGCCAGTGACATGCCGGCAATCACCGCCTCGCCGAGCATGATCAGGCTGGCGTCGGCTGCGGCGTCGCGAGGTCCCCGCGTGTCGTGAACGCCCTGCAGGGCGGCACGCGTTCGTTGCATCCAGACGTCGATCTGTTCGCGGCCAGCGTTGCCGGTCGGGGAGAGCTTGGCCAGATGATCGAGTTGCTGATGGAGCTTGACGGGCTGCGGCCACTGGCTGATGTCGGGTGCAGGCGGTTCGGTCGGGGGGTTGGTTCCCGCCTCGGGCTCGTTGGCCTGTGCGAGCCTTCGATCACCACCCCGCAGCCGGTCGAGCAGTCGGCCTGACGCGGCGTGTCCTGAGCTACGGGGTTCGGCGGCACGTGGCTGAGTGCCGCGCGACTCGGTCCGCCAATCTCCCAGCCAGTTGCGTCGACGGTCTGCGCCTGGCAACTGGGGAGTGGCGATGACATCCGACCAGTTGACACCGTCAGGGTCGGTCCAGGGTTCACCGGGGAGTGGTGGTGCTCCCAACGCACCGATCATCGAAGGCGCCGCGATGGAATGCGGCTGTGGGGTCGCCGGTCGGAAGGTGGCGGCGGGTGGGGTCGGTTGTCGGATCGGAGCCATGGCAGGAGCCTGCGCAAACGCCTCTGTCCAGGATTGCGGAGGTGCAGGCGGCTGCGCCGTCTGCGGCTGCTCCGTCGGCGTCAAGGCGGGCTGTGTCGCCTGCGGTTGAGCCGCCTGCATGCGATGCATCATTCCCTTGAGCGCTGCGGGCGGCTCAGGCTGCTGCGCGGACTCTTGGGCGACCGTCGCGGGTGGAACCACGGCGATCTGCATGGGTGGCGGTGGTGGTTCCACGGCCGGCGCGACTGGAGATAGAGGCCGCGGGATCGTGGCAGAGACCGCGGCGGCTGCGGCCGGACTCGTGGCGTCTGCCATGGCAATCCGTTCGGGTGGCGCGCCGATATTTTTGGGCGGATCGACGACCGGCGTCAGCTCCGTCCCTGGCAGAGCGGCTGGTGGTGCCGCCCCAACGGCGGAAGCGGCGACAGATTGAGTGGTGAAGCGATCGGCCGGAACTGCCGCCGGCGGGGCATGAACTGGAGAGGAGAAAGGCGGCGCGACCGGTGTAGCGACGGGTGACGCCAAAACGGGTGTCGCAGCGGGTGCGGCAGCCGGTGCTGCGATCGCGGCAGTCGCCGGCGCGACCGTGACGGCGTCCACTCGCGCGTCCACTCGGGTCTGGGCCCGGGCAGAGAGTTCGGCATGCGCCGCATGCATGCCGTCGGCCCCGTCCGACGTGGCCGTGGTACGTTCCTCGAGACCGAAATAGGGGCCCGGCACAGGCTCCCAGGCCCGCGGCGAAAAAATCGCAGCCGCCAGCAACAGGCCGGCAACAAACGACGACGCAAAGATCCCGCCCGCCCTTTTTTCGGACATACCCGACGTCCCCCTGGCATTCGACCCGTGTCAGCTTGCGGCCGTTCCGCCACCTGCGCGACCGCTCGTCGCAGGGAGGGGCACCGGCCTTCGAAGAGGATCGACAGCTACGACCCAAAAAATCGATTCAGCAGGAACGGCAGCCAAAACCTACGCAGACGGCCCGGCAGGCGAGGCAACCGGCGGGGAATGGGGGCCTGCGGTCCTTGGCGAACCGGCAATCATCTGCTGCGGGCCAGCGACGGCTGCTCAAGCACGGCGGTCCAGGCGTCGACGAGAATCGTGAGGTTGGCGTTGCGGTCGATCGATTCCAGGGCGTCGAGTGTCGAGCGGAGCATCTGCGTGGCCTCTTCGCTGTCGGCGGCCCAGGCCGCAACACGCGGGGCGAGGGCCGGATCACTGGGGCGTTCTCCCGTCGCCGAGTGGCGCAGCGCCGCGCGGTAGAAGTCGATTGCCGCTTCGAGCACGATCCGCAGCCGGGCCCGCCGCGAAGGTGCCTCCTTGCCGGCGGCCTCCACCAGAGCGTTCGTTTCCCGTGAAAGTTCCACGCCGTGGAGCGGCCGCTGCGATAGCAGTGCGATCAGTCGGCCGCGGAAGGCGGTCAGTTCCGGATCGAGCAGAAGCCGTGCGCGGGCCAGGCTGCCGCCGGATGCCGCGGCACAACGCCGGAGAAGGTCGGGGTCGGCGGGCCCCCCCGAGGCCGCGGTCTCCGCCGACATGATGCGCAACACGGTCTCCTCGTCGAGAGGCTGAAACCGCACGATCTGGCATCGGGAACGGATCGTGGGGAGCTGCCGTTCAAGCGCCGTGCCGACCAGGATGATCACGGCGTGATCCGGCGGTTCCTCCAAGGTCTTGAGAAGACAGTTGGCCGCCTCGTCGGCCAGATGGTCGGCATCGAGAATGATCGCCACTTTGCGGCGGCCGAGTGCCGGCCTCAGGAGCAGCCGCCAGCAGAGTCCCTCGCGCATCCGATGCTCGGGATCGCCGATGAGCGCCTCCAACGGAATGGTGGCACGGTCGGGCGGCTTGGCAACGACGTCGATGTCGGGATGGCTGCCGCCGTCAGCCTGCACGCACGACACGCATGCGCCGCACGCGACCAGTCCGGCGGCGGGGCGTTCGCAGAGCAGCGATTTCGCCAACGCGAGGGCCACCGTGCCCTTGCCGACGCCTGCTGGTCCGATGAAAAGGTAGGAGCCGGCGATGCGGCCGTGCGCGGCGGCTCGCACAAACTGATCGACCACCGCGTCCTGTCCGGTGATCGCACTGCGACCCGTGGTTGCCTGCCAGGCCATGCCGCCGCCTTTCGGTTCGTGGTCGCTTCAGATCGTTCGCTCTGCGTGCACTTCCGGAAAGCGGCGTTCGATCGCCGCGCGCAGAGCCGCCTGCACCGAGGCAGGGTCGCCGGCCCCGTCGACGACGGCGATACGATCGGGCTGCCGGGCCGCTTCCGCCAGATACCCTGCCCGCAGTCGGCGGCGATAGTCGTCACCACGGTTTTCGAGTTTGTCGAGCGGGCGGGCAAGCCGACGAGCCGCCGTGTCGAGATCGACGTCGATGAGCAGGATGAGATCGGGCTCGAGGCCACCGGTGGCGACGGCCCCCACCTCCCGGATCGTGTCGGGGACGAGGCCGCCGGCGAGTCCTTGATAGACGACGTTTGCAAGCAGGAAGCGGTCTGACAAGACCCACTCCCCCCGGGCAAGGCTCGGCTGAATCACCTCTGCCACGAGTTGTGCCCGCGCGGCCATATAGAGCAGCATCTCGGTGGTCGGTGCCAACTGGAGATCGTGCCGGTCGAGAAGGATCCCGCGGATCGCATCGCCCGCCGGTGTCGCACCGGGATCACGGCAGGTGGTCACGGCGTGGCCACAGCCGCGAAGCCAGGCGACGAGCGGCTCCACCTGCGACGACTTCCCCGCGCCATCGATGCCTTCGAGCACGATGAATCGCGGCGTGCGTGGGGCATGCGACGTCGTCATGGGCGATGCTCCGCCAGGCGCTGGATGGCCAGTGGGTCGGCGGGGTCGAGCGGGGCGATCCGCCGACAGACATCCTGTGCCACCTTGTGGCGGCCCATGTCGAGGAGGCAGTGCACGAGTCCTTTTGCAGCCTCGTAAAAGGGCCTGTTGCCGTCGAGTGCGTAGGGGAGCGGATGTGGATTGCCGGCAGCCTCCAGCGATCGGAGGCAGAGTTCGTATGCCCGCCCGAAGTGGCCCCGCGCCAGCTTCGGATCCTCCTCCTCCAATGCGATCAGACCCAGGTGCACATGGGCGTCGAGGAAGTCGGGGCACTCGGACAGCAGCCAGACGAGTTCGTCCCTCGCGATCTCGGTCTCGCCAGCCTCCACCATCGCCTCCACCTCTTCCATGTCGGCGCGGCGTCGGCGGGCACACCGCGGATGCACGAACTCCCAGACCGGTTCGGCCGGTGAGTCGTGACGTTTGAGGGTGAGCTTTTCGGCCATGGATACTGACGACGCCGGGGAGCCTTGAGGCTACGCTATCGTGTTTTGGAATCCAAGAAACACCGGTTTGCAAGGGGCTTGTGTGAAGAAGGCAGGGAAGGTCGCGGGCAGTCGTCACCGAAAGCCTGTGAGCCGGGCGGCCAAACCGCCGGCGGTGGTGCGGGCCCTGCTCGGGTGGTATGCCCATGCACGCCGGGATCTGCCCTGGCGAAGGTCGCGGGAGCCCTATGGAGTGTGGGTGAGCGAGATCATGCTCCAGCAGACGCAGGTGGAGCGGGTCAAGGATTTTTATGTCCGGTTTCTGCAGCGGTTCCCCACGGTCGCGGACTTGGCCGCTGCGGCCGAGCACGACGTGCTGCGGCTCTGGGAGGGACTCGGGTATTACCGCCGGGCGCGGCAGCTGCATGCCGCGGCAAAAAAAATCGTCGCGGAACACGGCGGCGAGTTTCCACGGACGGTCGCGGGACTCCGCTCACTGCCCGGCATCGGCCGCTATACGGCAGCCGCGATCGCTTCGATCGCGCTGGATCTGCCGGAGCCGGTGGTCGAGGCCAACTCCAGGCGGGTGATTGCCCGGCTCGCGGGGCATGCCGGCCCACTCGACGGAACTCGCGGCGATGAACCGATCTGGGAGATCGCGGCCGGGCTTGTGCCGGACAAGCATCCAGGGCGGTTCAATCAGGCGCTGATGGATCTCGGTTCGCTGGTCTGCACGCCGGAGCGGCCTCTCTGTGCGACCTGCCCGTTGGCCGCCTGCTGTGTCGCGAAACGCACGAACCGCGTCAACGAGATTCCGGCAAAGTCCGCGAGGCCTGCAGCCAAGCTGGTGCACGAGACGGCGGTCGTCATGCGGCGAGCCGGTCGCGTGCTCGTCGTGCAACGTGGACCGGGCGAATGGTGGGAGGGGCTATGGGATTTTCCGCGGGTGTCGGGGGCGGCCCGGGCCGCCGCCCGAGGCATCGAACAGTCGGCCGTGCTATGCGGCTATGCATGCGGCAAGACCAGCCGGCTCGCCACGATCCGGCACACCGTGACACACCACCGCATCACGCTCGACGTGGTCACGTGCGAGGCAGGCCGCGTTGGCAGAGCCGCGTCAGGGCGTCGATGGATGACGGCCTCTGCGCTGGGGTCACTGGCGATGACGTCGCCGGGACGACGGATCGCGAGGATGCTTGGATGAGGTGGCGACGCCTCATCCATGGCGGCGGGTTCTTTACCTTGCCGTGTCGGTGCCCCCCGCGGCGGCGCCTGCCGGAACGAGGTCTCCCAGGAGCAAGATGGCTGAGGCATACCAGACGTTGTCTGCGTACTTCTCGGGGCTCTTCTCGAGATC
>JBIIMX010000177.1:0-6667 GCA_044337765.1 Pirellulales bacterium
TCCGCGGTATTGCGGTGCCAAGCATTCCGAACTCTGCGGCACCGATCCGTGTGATGCGTGCAACAGGTGGCGGGGCTGCAACGGCGCACGAGAGCGGCCCGAGATGCTGGCTCCGTGGCAGCTGCCCCCTGGCCGTGGCTTTCAAACGGCGGCGGAGATCGGCTACTCTGGCAACGGCGGTGGCGGCCCCTGCCTGGAATGCCGCTCGCCCATCTATCGGCTCTGGTGAGACCGTTGGCGGGCCGCGAGGGTCGCCGCAAACGTGATCTCGTCGCCGCGCTCCCTGCAGGCCGAGAGCAATTCTTCCCAGGAGTCCGCGGCAGTCGCCAGTTCCACCAGCGACGGCAGCATGCCGCTGGCCAGCATGGCGCTCGGCATTGGGCCGTCGGCAGGCCTTTCGAGGGCCGCATGCAACGCCTCGCTGGGACGGCCCAGCCGCGTGAGCAGGAGCACGAGCGTGTCGGAGGGGAGCGTGCCCGATTCCTCGAGGATGGCCCGAGCGGCGGATCGGCGGAAGAAGCCGATCGATTGCTCAACGTCGTAGCCGAGCTGCGCCCCAAAGAACATCCGCGACGACTCCCCGACGGTTTCGAAGGGCGGCTCGCCCGGATACACGACGTCTGCCGGCAGCCGACATGCGTAGCACGCCAACTCCCAGGCGTCGCGAATCACATCCGGATCAGAGCAGACCCGCGCGATGCGGAGCACGGACTGCAGGTGGGAGACGTCGACATGGATCGAGGCATCGTCGGCGCCGCCCACCTCGCGGAGCAGGTCGAGCAGCGGAATGATCGTAGGCGTGACGGCGGTGTCGACGGCGTCGATCCGAGCGCCGCGCTGGGTGAGATCGGCGGCCAGTGCCGATGCCACTTCGCGATGCAGATGGCGGACGAGCACACCGGCAGCCGGCTCCTGCCGCCGCGCCGGCAGACGGGAAACGGCCTGTTCGTAGGCGGTGATCGAATTGCATGTGCCCTGGGTGCGGATCACGATCTCAATGCCCAGCGCCGGATCGACGCCCTCCCAGAGGGCCACATGCACGATCTCCTGGAGTCTGGTGGCGTTTTCCTCGTCATGAGGGTCGTTTCCGGTGGCGTCGATGCCATCGGCCAGTCCGGCCAACCTCTCGGCCACCTCGGCGGGCGTGACGGCAGCCCGCAGATACATCCAGGAGGCGGCCACCTGGCCAGCGTCGAGCAGCGGCCAGCCCACCTCGCGGCAGGCGGCGAGCGAGCGTTCGTCGAGCTGGTCGCGGTCCACCGGTGCCACGTCGCCGAGGTCGCCGGTCGCGGGAAGACCCAAGGCGATGCGGGCCTGGAGCAAACGCAGATCGAAGAGCGCATGCCAGCGGCCCCGTGCCTTGAGCGACGTTGCCAGCAGATCGAACATCTCCGCCGCGCCGACGGTATCGGCCGCTCGAGCCAGCTGTCTGAAGATGTCCCCGGAATGGTCGGGCAGAGTGTCTGTCATGAGACGGTTCCAGCTTGTCGTAGGGACTCGTAGGCGAGGACGGCGGTCGTGGCCGACACGTTCAGGCTATCGGCGGCACCAGCCATCGTCAGGCGGACCGATTCGAGATCAATCGTGCCGGCATTGGCAGCCTGCCGCCAGGCGTCTGAGATTCCGTGGGCTTCGCTGCCCAACAGGATTGCCGTACAGCCGGTGAGCCGGGCCTCGTGCCAGAGAAGTGTTCCCGTGGGCATGGCAGCCACGACGCGGCGGCCGCGGGCCGCGCACCACGCGATCGAGTCGTGGGCCGAGGCAGTCGCCAGCGGCACGGTGAAGACCGTGCCGAGGCTCGCACGGATCACAGCCGGATTGGCAGGGTCGGTCCGGCCGTCGCAGACGATCACACCCGCCAGCCCGGCTGCGTCGGCCGTTCGCAGAATCGCACCGAGATTGCCGGGCTTCTCGACGCCCTCGATGACGAGCATCGGTCGGTCGTTGGCAACGACAAAGTCTGCAAGCGTTGCCGACGAATAGCGGGCCACCGCTACGACGCCTTCATTGCGGCTGCCGAAGGCGATCCGCTCGAAGGCCTTGCGCGACAGTGCCGTGATCCGCGTGCCGCGTGCGGCGAGGCCTGCGAGGCACGGGGTGTCGGCCGTGCCGTGTGCCGGGGCGTCGTCGAGCAGGGCCGTGGCTGAGTCGGCGTCGACGAATACCTCGTCGATCGCCACGCCGACGGATGTCGCGCGGGCGAGTTCCCGACGGCCGTCGATGAGCGTCATGCCGGTCTCACGGCGGGCGTCGGCGTCCCGCAGCCGGGCCGCCTGTCGCACCCTCGGGTTGGCGGCGCTCGTAATGGTGTCGTATGGAATCATGATGCTCTGCGATCAACCAGGGCAACGGCGGGCGAAGTCACCGAGTTCGAGCGTGCGGCCCGCGGCGTCGGTGCAGGTGAGCGGGCCGGACTCGAACCCTCCGGATCCGAAAACCTCCGCCAGTGTGTCGCGGAGTTGCCGATGATGCCAGCGGGGCGAGTGGCAGGTGAGCAGAACGGGGCCGGCCGAGCCACCGGCGGCCGTCGTGGCCGTGAGTGCGGCGAGGTCGGCCGCGAGGGGCATGAGGTCGCGGTCGATGGCGAAAGCCTGTCCCTTCGGGCCGTGGCCCCACGAGGGCGGATCGAAGACGACGCCGTCGTACCGCGCGCCACGTCGGAGTTCTCTCGCGACGAAGGTTCGCGCGTCTTCGCAGACCCAGCGGATCGGTGCGTCGGCGAGGCCCGACGCCTCCGCATTACGACGTGCCAGGGCGATCGCCTGCCGCGACGCATCGACGTGCACCACGTGGGCGCCGGCCGTGGCCATCGAGAGCGTTGCCGCACCTGAGTGGGCGAAGAGCGAGAGCATGGTCGATCCCGCCGGCGTCTTCGTCGCCAGCCACTCCCATTGGTCGGCCTGCTCGAGGAACACGCCAATCTGGCCCGAAGGTGCGGGGCGGACCTCGAGCGACAGTGTCGCGGTCGGCAGCATCACGGCCACCCGCCAGGGATCGGGGAGGGGAGCGTTGACCGTCCATCCGCCCTCGCGGCCCGCATGGAAGACCGCCACAGCTTCATTCCAGTAGGGCGTGCGGCGGCGCGGCAGATCGGGCTGGAGCAGGGGACGGTCGACGAAGACGCTTCCCAGCAGTTCGAGCCGCCGGCCCGCGACTCCGGCAGCGGTGCCGAAATCGACGAGCGAAGGGTCGCGAAACTTTCTTGCGGCTGGGGCGTTCATGTCTGATGCAGCATACAACTGGCGCGGATGCCGTCGCGAAACGAGCTGCTTTTCCAACGCACTACGAGGAGAATCGACGATGAATCGCCCTTTGAAATGGCTCGCCTTGGCCGGATGCGTCGTGGTGCTCGGGGGCTTGGCAGGCAGGCTGCATTTCGCCCGGGCGGCCGAAGAAGGGCTGCCCCATGAGCGGTCCCCAGGAGGGGACGATGCGGCCATGCGTCTCGACCGCATCATCGACAAGCTTGACAGGGTCGTGGACCGAATTCAGCCCGAACGCATGGGCCCCCCCGGTCCGCCGCATCATGGACGACGAGAAGGTGGCGAACCGCATGGGCCTCGAGAGCATGCTGAGCGGCATGGTCCCGGCGAACATGGTCCGCATGGACATCATCGTGAACATCGTGGGCACGGCATGTGGAGCGAAGGCCGTCCGCCGCGGCCCGACATGCCGCCGGAGATGCGGGAGATGATCGAGCGGCGGATGCAGGAGGGCAGATCGCGGATGGAGCAGGCCCGTGCGAGGTTCCTCGAACTGGAAGAACGCGTCAAGAAACTTGAAGCCGAAATCGAGCGGCTCAAGGCCACATGAGCGGCGGTGCGGGTGTGGCGATTCGTTGCAGACGGATCGGTTGGTTCCAAGCAGAGAAGACCCGCTGGGCCATGGATGACTGGGGCTCAGTGGCCGGGGCTCGGTGGGGAAGCCTGCGGATCCTGAGTCAGCTGGAGTGCGTGAGGCGGGGCGCGTGAGTCGAGCTATGCACGTCGCTTCGCGGCTTTCTTCACGCGCTTCGGCTCGGCGGCGGGCTTTTTCCGCCTGCCGCGAGTCGGCTTCTCGTCTGCTCCCTCTTCAGCTGCGGATGCCGTGGCAGACACCGCCAGACCAGGCGAAGTCTGCGACACGATGATGCAGTTGTCGCCGAGTTCGAGCTCCTCCTCGTCCACGATCGGCTTGCCGCGATCGTCGAGCTTCACGTCAGCTTCAGCTGTCTTCTTCTTGGCCACCGCCAACAACTGCTCGTAGAGCTTTTCGCGGTCAACGCCGTTGATGACCGAGACGGCCGCGGCCACTTCCTTGAGATACCGCAGAAAGATGCTTCGCCGCTGTCCCTCCTGCGCCACGCGAAGCCGCCGCCTGAGATACATGCCGAGCTTGCGGCCCACCGCCTGCAGCGCGAGCCGGATCTCCTTCTGGATCTCCGGATAGGAGGCGATCGCCTCCTTCGACTCGCTCGTGAACGGCACCCAGACGCTCGCCACGTGCACCATCACGGTCACCGGACCGCTCGGCAGGCTGCCCCGGGACTGCGAGAGTCCATACGAACGCCAGTTGGTCGAGAGGATCGTCTGCGTGACGGCGCAGGCCGCCGGCTGGAATTGCAGCGGCACGCGGTTGGCATACCGCAGCACCGTCATGTTTTGTCCCTCATCCGCGTTGACGTGCTGCATCGCCCCATGCAGGGCCTGCAGCGCCGGCTTCTTGAGCTTCGAGGGAGACTGCCGCGGGGCAAGTTCTGCCTCCTCGAGGATCTTGTCGGCCGCCTCGCCGCCGAGACCCGAGAAGGTGGTGGTGAGAAATTGCCGCAGGCTGCGGGCGTCGCTCTCGCCCGCCATCTCGGAGAGCGCTTCGAGCGACACTTTCTGTGCCGAAGGGCCACCCCCGTAGGCGAGCGATGCCTCGATGACGAATGGATTGCCTCGGTAGACGCCCGGCGGCCGCGTGGCTGCGGTGAAGAATTCACCCGGCACCACCTGCCGGATGCCGGCCAGCAACCGTTGCTCGCCGATCGGCACCACGCAGTCGGTGGCGGGCGGCGGAATTTTCGTTTCCTGGATCGACTTGAAGAGCGCGTCGGCCTCACCCCGGCCGAGTTTGCCCGTGGTGACACGGGTGGAGATCTTGGCGATGTCGCAGATCTTTTTTGCCGTGCCGTGTGAAACACGGGAGAACGACTGCGTGAGGAACTGGGCGAGCGTGAGCTTCGGGTGCTCCTGCAGCATCGTCACCAGGCGGCCGAGTTCCACGCCGTAGGGGTGCGGCTTGATCTCCTTCGGCTCTGGTGGCAGGTCTTCGGTGGACCGCTCGAAAATCCGCTCCGGACCGTCCGGTCCCTGGAAGTGGATGCGGGCATGCGGGTTCGAGATCGCCGTCTGCTCCAGATACTCCTCGACGCTGCCGCGGCCCCTCTGGAACTTCGCCTCCATCTCGATCGTCACGCGGGTGCCGTGCTCGATCGCGTCGCCCCTGTCGTTTTCGGCGACCCATGCGATCGAGTGCTTCTTCATCAGCTCCGCGCCGCCCTTGCCGGCGGGAATGTCGACGCCATCCCCCTTGCCGTTCAGGATCTCAGGCTGGTTGGTCTTCGTGTCGATCCGCAACTCGGAGTAGTGGGCCGGGTGCTTGGCGTCGATCTTCGAGATGATCTTCACCGGCTTGCCGGTCGTGAGCACGCCGTACATGCCCGCCGCGGAGATGCCGATGCCCTGCTGGCCGCGGCTCATCCGCAGCCGATGAAACTTGGACCCGTAGAGCAACTTGCCGAAGATGAGCGGGATCTGCTTGCTGACGATGCCGGGGCCATTGTCCTGCACGCCCATGCGGTAGCGACTGCCCGAGTCACCCACCGGCTCGATGTGCACCCAGATCTCCGGCAGGATGCCCGCCTCCTCGCAGGCGTCGAGCGAGTTGTCGACCGCTTCCTTCACGCTCGTCAGCAGTGCCTTGCGGGGCGAGTCGAAGCCGAGCAGGTGGCGGTTCTTGGCGAAGAACTCGCTCACCGAGATGTCCCGCTGCCCCGCCGCAAGCGCCTGGGCGGTGGCGCGCCGTTTGGCCGGCGGCTTGGATGGGGCCGCTGGCGGCTGAACCGGGGTGGCTGGGTTCTCCACGTCGGTCGACGGCAGGACGGCCGCAGCCTCCTTCGGAGGCTTTGCTTTTGTTTTCTTCGGAGGCTTGATGGATTTGGCCATGGCAGGTGACGGAGCCAAAACTGTGATCGGGCGGGCCACGATTGGCAAGAGGGGTCGAGTTTGCCGGTTGGAGGGACGTTTTCGGCAGTTTGGGACGCCTTTGGACTTTGCCTCTTGGGCAGGGGGGAACTGCCCGCACCGCCTAAGTGATAGCCCGAGCCCGGGTTTGCCGAACTTCCTCGTCAGCCCCGGTTGCGAACGCTGCCCTGCCTGCGGCAGCAGCGACCTGGAAAAGAGCCACGACCGGAAAAGAGCCACGAGGTGATCCGATGCTGCAATCGTCCATCCTGCCGTTCGGCCTGCGAATTGTCATCACGAGCATGGCCGTCGCCATGTTCCTGACGGCCACGACCCAGACCTCGGCGGCACCGATCAACGGCGGCGTGGAGGCTCCCACGCCCGACGTCTTCTACAACTTCTACACGCCGCCAGTGCCGGCGGGGGCCTACCCCGGCGTCGGTGCGCAACTTTACGTGGCC
>JBIIMX010000178.1:0-6580 GCA_044337765.1 Pirellulales bacterium
GCGGGCCGAGGGTGTGCCGGAGCCGCTCGTGCCGCACAAGACGTTTCCGGGCAACCGGCCGAGCACCACGATCCTCGCCGAGCGGCTCACCCCCCGTGTGCTCGGCAGCCTCGTGGCCCTCTACGAGCACAGCGTGTTCACGCAGGGCTGCGTCTGGGGCGTCAACCCGTTCGACCAGTGGGGCGTGGAACTGGGCAAGGTGCTGGCCAACCGGATCATTCCGGAGCTCGAGTCCGCAGCAGAGCCTTCGCTCGCCCACGACAGTTCCACGAATGCCCTCATTCGCTGGTACCGCCAGGCCCGCGGGTGATTCGATCGCATCAAAGAGAGCTGGAGCGACGCCTTGGTAAACCGGGAGAGGTAGGCGACGGAGTCGGCGAAAGCTCGAGGAGCTTTGGGCTATCCTGCCCACGCGACGAGCGCCTCCGGCGTGAGCCGATCCCGTCGCTCACGCTCCGGGCTTTGTACGTCCGAGAAAAGCACCCAGCAGAAGCCGGGGACCTCCGGGCACTCACCCGACAGACGTCTGCCGGCGCTGCCAGGACCGCGTGAGCCGGCGGATCGCCCCGTGGAGGCGGCTCTTCACCGTGCCCACGGGTAGCCCGAGGGCTTCGGCTGCCTGACGATACTTGAGCCCCTGGTGATAGACGAGCATCAGGACCGTCTTCTGAGGGGCAGGCAGTGCGTCGACAGCCAGCCGAACCCACTCCGCAGCCTCGCGATCTTCCGAGGCCTCGTCGGCAGGGGTGCCGTCTCCAGCGATCAGATGCCGCAATGTGCAGGCGTCGGCGTCTTGGCCGAGCGGATGGTCGAGGCTCACCATCCGGTGGCGGCGGTCGCGGCGTTGCGCGTCGATGGCCTGGTTGGTGGCGATGGCATAGAGCCAGGGTCGAAACCGGCGGCCGTCCTCGAAGCTCTCTCGCTTCAAATGGACTTGTAAAAAAGTCAACTGGAAAACGTCCTCGGCCATCTCGGCGTTGCCAAGATACCGGCGCAGGTAGCGGAACAGGTCGTGTTCGTAACGGTGCAGCAGCGATTCGAACGCGGAGCCGCCGTCCGCACAGCGGGCCCGGACGAGCAGTTCCTCGTCAGAGGCCGCGTCATCCCCCCAGATTTCGCCGCGGCATCGATCCATCGGCAGGCAGGCAGTGGCAACCATGGTGTCGTTCTCCGAAGCCGATTCACACTCGCGTCTCCAGGACGAAGCACACGCCATGCCAAACTGGGAAAATCCCGCAATACGATCAAATCCGGCGGGGCACGCAGTTTTGGAAAGCCCGGCCTAAACCCTTCGGCCGCCAAACGCTGCCGCATTTTGCAACGTTTCGGCGCAGATAGCCGCGATCCGAGGGTGGAGCGCTTTTAAGCGTCCCAGGGCTCAGTGCCGGGCTGCACGCGTCGAACTCTTGCGGCCGAGGGGTTGAAGAGCCAAGTCTGCTGTGCTGGGGCAGATACCGATACCTGCTCCACGCACTTTGGTGAGTCGTTTTTCACGTTGTTGACGAGCGTGCTGACTGGATTCACCGTCATTTCGTCGGGGTGAAAGGGGCGGAGTAATCTCGACAACGTATCCAGCCTGTGCTCCGCCGGGTCGAGCCATGTTGCAAAGCTCTCGGGCGGGATCACCACGGGCATGCGGTCATGAATCACTCGCATCGGCTCATTCGCCTCGCAGGTGAGGATTGTGCAGGAATCGACCGTCTCCCCCTGCTTTTCCCAACGATCCCATAAGCCGGCCATGCCGAAGGGCGCCCCTGACGTAAGCCTGATGGAGTAGGGCTGTTTTCTCCCATCGATAGACCGCCATTCATAAAACCCGTCCGCGACAATCAAGCATCGTCGGCCCCTGAAACTCGCCCTGAAAGCCGGCTTGGTGGCGGCTGTCTCGGACCTGGCATTGGTCATCCGAGCACCTATGCCCGGCTCATCTGCCCAAAAGGGAACGAGTCCCCAGTGCAGGGCGACCAGTTCGCGTTCCTGCGTGCCTGGCTTCACTCTGATAGCCAGCACACGCTGCGAGGGGGCGATGTTGAATCTCTCATGCAGCGAGGGCGGGACCGGAACGCCAAACGCCTCGGCGATGGCTGCGGCTGGTGATCGAAGCGTGTACCGGCCGCACATCGCGTAAGCCTGCTCTGCCTGCCTGGGATAGAAGTCTCTATTATCAGAGGCGAGTATCACACACGAGTATCACAGATGAGAGCCGGGGCTTCCACGCAGGAGAAACAGACATGCGAGCGATCTGGGCAGCTATCTTTCTTTATGGATCCGCCCAAGTAGCCGTCGAGGCCCCCGAAACCCTCCGCCCGCTTCTGGACTTCGCCGGGCCAGACGCCAGCCAAAAGTGGCAGGCCGTGAACGATGGCGTGATGGGCGGTGTCTCCGACGGCCGGTTCAAAGTCACGCCTGAGAAAACGCTGGAGTTCTCCGGCAGGCTTTCTCTGGAGAATAACGGCGGCTTTGCGTCGGTTCGGACCAGGCCCACCGAGTTGGATATCGAGACTGGCGATACGCTGGTGGTCAGGCTCAGGGGTGACGGTCGGGAATACGTGCTGAACATCTACACGAAGAGCCGTCGCATGGCTTTTTCGTACCGTGCTCCCCTGCCGACGACGAAAAACGAGTGGACAGAGGTGGCTGTCCCGCTCAAAGCCTTCATCCCGACGGCGTTCGGCAGGCGGGTGGAGGGGATGGGGTCCGTCGAGCCTGATCAGATCAATGGCCTCGGCTTCATGCTCAGCGACAAGCAGCCGGGAACGTTTGGGTTGGAGATCGAGTGGGTGAAAATCCGGCAGTAAAAAGGGGCATTCTCAGTCCTGTTCGGCGCGATACGTGCCTCCCTCCCCGGACTCACGTCAATGGACGAGGATGTTGCGGAACTGCCACGGATCGGTCTGGTCGACGTCCTCCGGAAACAGCCCCGGCCGGCCGTCGAGCGGCGTCCAGTCGGTGTAGTGGCCCGTCACCGGCCCGAGGTAGGGCATCTGCACCTCCAGGCAGCGGCGGTAGTCCATCTCGTCGGCCTCGACGATGCCGGCGGCCGGGTTCTCCAGCGCCCACACCATCCCCGCGAGCACGGCCGACGTGACCTGCAGCCCGGTGGCATTCTGGTAGGGGGCGAGATCGCGGGTCTCGTCGATCGAGAGTTGGGAGCCGTACCAGTAGGCATTCTTCTCGTGGCCGTAGAGCAGCACCCCCAGTTCGTCGATGCCGTCGACGATCTCGTCCTCGCCGAGGATGTGGATCTGCTCCTGTCGGGTGCCGCCGCGGCCGAACAGTTCGTGCAGCGAGAGAACGGCGTCGTCGGCCGGGTGATAGGCGTAGTGGCAGGTGGGACGATAGACGACCCGGTCGCCATCGCGGAGCGTGAAATAATCGGCGATCGAGATCGACTCGTTGTGCGTGACGAGAAAGCCGTACTGCGGCCCCGGGGTCGGGCACCACGACCGGACACGCGTGTTGGCACCGGGTTGCAGGAGATAGGCGCCCGCCTTCGAGCCGATCGTCTGCAGCCGGCCGTTCTCCGGGAGCCACCGCTCGTGCGTGCCCCAGCCGAGTTCGGCGGGCTGCATCCCCTCCGAGAGAAACCCCTCCACCGACCAGGTGTTGACGAACACGTTCATCGGCTTGGGTTGCTTCGCCCGCTGCGTGTCGCGTTCGGCGATGTGGATGCCCTTCACGCCCAGGTCGCGCATGAGCTTCGCCCAGCCGACCTGGTCATCGGCCGCGGGCTCCGGCCGGCCGTGTCCGGTGTCACGGGCGAGGTTCACGAGCGCCTGCTTGGCGAACCACGACACCATCCCCGGATTCGCCCCGCAGCAGGAGACGGCGGTCACGCCGCCGGGCTGCCGGGCCTTCTCCTCGCGGATGGTGTGCCGCAACGCGTTGTTCGTGCGGGCCTCGGGGCCGACGCTGCGATCGAAGTAGAAGCCCGGCCACGGCTCCACGACCGTGTCGATGTACAGCGCGCCGAGCTCGCGGCACAACCGCATGATGTCGAGCGACGACGTGTCCACCGACAGGTTCACGCAGAATCCCCGGCCGCCACCGGCGGTGAGCAGCGGCTCGAGCAGGTGACGGTAGCGGTCGCGGGTGACCGCCTGATGGATGAACCGGATGCCGTGCCGTTCGAGAATGTCGCGATCACGGTCGTCCGGGTCGATGACCACGAACCGCGACCGGTCGAACTTGAAGTGCCGCTCGATGAGCGGCAGCGTGCCGCGGCCGATGGAGCCAAAGCCGATCATCACGATCGGTCCGTCGATCTCTCCGTACACCGGGAACTGCATAACGGCCGACTCCTGGGAAAAAGGCCGCAAGTATAGGACTGCCAGCGGCATTTCCTCAAGCGTTCTCCGGCTGGCAATTCGGACGTGTAGTACAACCGCCGGTTGATGACGGCACTTGGGGCCGTCTGCGAGACGCACGCCATCGCCGAAGTCGCGTCGTGCGTCCCGTGCGTGATCAAGAGCGACCACCCAGCGGCCGGACCCGCACGCGATTGGCTTCGACGACACAGAGCGTCCCACTCAAGCCGATCTTCTTTTCTGCCGCCAGGAGTTCCTTGACCCGGTCGAGAAATGCCTCGGGCGAAGCCGTTGAAAAGCGAAAGAGCACGACGCCGCACGCGGCCGGAAGGCCCCAGTGAAAGGCAAGCTCACCGAAGTCCTTGTCGCAGGTCAGGACGACACGAGATTCTCGCTGGGCAGCCTCGAGCACCGCGGCGTCGGACTGGCCGGGCATGCTCGTCCGTGCCTAGAGCACGTCATGCCCCGCCTCCCGCAACCACCGCACGGCGATGCCCGGGAAATCCTCGTCCGCGAGAAATTGCATGCCTGCCTGCTCTCATTCGGGGGAGGCAAGAGCGACAACACGCTCAGACTTCAGGACCTCGGTTGCGTAGAAGAGGCACGCAGACATGTCATCGTGTGTCAGGCCGGGGTAGCTCTCGATGATCTGCTGCTCAGACTGACCTGCCCCCATGAATGACGCCAGTTTTTAAGTTAGGGTTTTGCTCTCCAATAGACCAGCCCTGTGCGGTTGCCGAGGCGTAGCCGAGGCGACCGCACAGGGCTGCCGCGCCTCAGGAGCCGGGGGCCGGTATCCCAAGGCACTGTGTGGCCGGATCGTGTTGTAGTGCTGCCTCCACCGCTCGATAAGCACCTTTGCCTCGAGCAGTGTGTCGAACGCTTCCCTTGCCAGCAGCTCGTCCCGGAGCATATCGAAAGAAGCTCTCCACATAGCCGTTCTCCCACGGTGACCCCGGCTCGATGAACAACGTCTTCACGCCAACACGGCCCAGGCACTCCCGAGTGAACTCATCCATGACTACTAGCCGTCAGCATCCGAATCGGGCGGCCATCGGACGTTCGATCTGCCACGAAGTCATAGCTCCAGACGTGATTGCGATGCTTCGGCCGCAGACGGATGCACGACCCGTCATTGAACCACAGCCGCCTTCTCTTGGGCTGCTTTTTAGGCACCTTTAGCCCCTCATCACGCCAGATGCGTTCCACTCGCTTGTGGTTCACTCGCCATCCGTCACAGTGCAGTAGGGCCGTAATTCTGCGGTATCCGTAACGGCCATACTCGCAGGCCAGCCACACGATCCGCGTCACAAGACGGGGCTCATCATCTGGAACATGCCGCTTGCGTCGCTGCGTGTTCCGATGCTGCCCAAGGACACGACATGCCCGGCGTTCGCTCAGTCGATCACGGCCAAGAGCATCTTTTGCCTCTCGACCGCTCGCCGCCGCGGTGAAAAGGCTCAGAAGTTGAGCTGCGCCGCCAAGGGCATCCCGAGGCGGCCTCTCGCAGGATCGCCTTGTCGAGTTCCGCATCAGCGAGGAGCCGCTGCAGCCGGGCATTCTCCTTCTCAAGGTCCTTCAGCCGCTTCGCCTGGTCGATCCGCAGCCCACCGAACTTCTTCTTCCAAGGGAATAGGTCTGCTCCGTCACACCGATCTTCTTGACCGCCTCCAAGACGGTCTTGCCTCTCCCCACCTCAATCTCGACCTCTCGAAGCTCAGGTGTGATCTGCTCAGCCAGTTCCTTCTTTCCGCGTGGCATTGGTTGCCTCCCTTGGTTTGCTCCACTCCCAGATTCTCTCTCTGGAAGTGGTGCTGTTTAAGGGGGGCAGGTCAAGGCTCACTGACGACTGAATGGCCACCACGCCAGCCGTAATGTGCTGGTGTCCTCTTCGTCAGTGGGCTCAACCGGCTCCTCGTGCGCGACCTGAACGTCGGGAAGCGGCGTGGTGTCGCTCTCGGCTACGGACGTGTCGAGGTCTGCATCCGGCACCATTCGGGCTTGGATTCGGCCGACAGCATGCCCAGCGACAACGGCGCCCGCGTAGATCGGCAATGCTAACGGTGCAACAAAGTCCCCCATCGAGCCGCCCACGTAGGTGCCGTATGCGGGATACAGGATTCGGTAGCCCTCTCGCTCTAAATCCGGGTCTTCGTGCTGCTCTGCATAGGCGATGGCGTCTCCCGTGGCGATTGCTTCTGGCCAGAGGCTCACCACAGGCAGTCCAGTAGCGACCGCATAGGTCCCGGGAAGCTTCCGCCGGGTCAAGTCCT
>JBIIMX010000179.1:0-6573 GCA_044337765.1 Pirellulales bacterium
GCACGCCGCAGAACCAGCCGCTTACACCGCCTCGGACTCGGCCCACAGGTCAGATGGGCGATTGGAAAAGCGACAACCGCGTGCCTGGACGCTTCAGCTCCAACTTCACCAACAACGGCCAGATGACCCTGCCCAGCATTGGTGAAATCAACGTCTTCCGAACCCCGCAGGGGAATGCCGGCCGACCCGTCCTCGCTGCCGAGGGCACGCCCCGGCGGCCGAACGCGGGCCCCGCGGGCGGCCCTCCGAATGCATCCCGGCAGGGATCGCTCAATACATCTCTCGGCGGGGGACTGGCGCCGCGATTCAATCCGACCGCCAATCGTTCCACTGCCAGCGGGCCGACGGGCCAACCGGCAGAACGGGTGGCGATGAATGCCGACGGACTGCCGTCCGTGATGGCGCGTGCCCCGCAGGCGGCCACGATCGATGACGGCTCGCTGCCCGGTCGGCTGCCCGCGGCCGTTCCCGGCAGGCAGGAGTTGCCGCCGCCGAGCGTTTCGGAGCCGATGCTGACGAACGAGGAGCCGTCGATCATCATCAACACCGCTCCATCGGAGATGATGGATATGGGCCCCGATGGCATGGGCAGTCAGGGCTACGGCGGCGAATTTGCGGACGGAATGACGTCGCCTGCCGACGGCGGCATGTGGATGGGAGAGTATCCCAGCCAGCTGCATGTCGAATCGTTCTACGACGATCCGTTCGCCTGCGAGGAATCTGACAACTTCCTCACCTGCTGGCCACACGACGGCCGGGTCTGCGCCTGGCTGCGGCAGTTCGGAAAGCCCTACTACGGCTGGAGATGGTACCGCGATTTCAGTGCCGGTGCCGGCATCACCGCCTTCCAGAACCAGTCCAACTTCGGCCTGCTCGGCAACTACGGCACCAACGAATACATCAACTGGTCGATGCCGTTCTGGAACGCTTTCGGCGTCGGCTGGCAGCTGGGTGCCCGAGGCGTCCAGAGCAACTTCCAGCAGCCCACGCTGAACGATGGCTCGGGAGCGCTGCGGGCCAACTCACGGGATCAGGTCTTCGTCACCACCGGTTTCTTTACGCGGGCCTTCGAGGGCCGCGGTCTGCAGGGCGGTGCGGTGTACGACTACCTCAGCGACAGCTACTTCGAAAACGTCGACGTCGCGCAGATCCGCGGCGAGCTGAGCTATGTCTGGGGCTACCACGAACTCGGTTTCTGGGGTGCCTTCAATGCCACCGAGCAGAAGGGATCGTTCTCGCCAGTCGGCCAGTCGCCCGGCGTGGCCAGTACGGTCGACCTCTACACGGCCTTCTATCGAATCCACTTCGGCGATGCCAACGAGGCACGGATCTGGGGCGGTGCCTCGGGCAACGGCCAGGGGGTGATCGGCTCGACGATCCGCGCTCCGATGTCGCGTTCACTCGCGATGGAAGGCACGTTCACCTACCTGATGCCTGACAAGTCGCAGACCGTCCAACTCGGCGCGACGAGCGTGACGTTTGCACCGTCCGCGTGGAACCTCTCGGCGAACCTGGTCTGGTACCCTGCGGGCCGTGCCCGACGGGGCCTCGCCAGCCCCTATCGTCCGCTCTTCGACGTGGCCGACAACGGCAGTATGATCCGTGCCCTTTCCCGCCTCCCGACGCCCACCCCCTGATGCTCGGGCCTGACGTCTGCTGCCTGACGTCTGTTGCCTGCTTCAGGGTGCCAGAGCCTGGGCCCGGCGGGCAAAGCCAGAACGTCATGGCCGGAACGTCATCGATGGCCCTGTTTTCGTGACGGGAGCCCCGACCGACTGCCACGCTAGCGGGATTTGTAGTATCTTGCGAGAGTTACCGTGACCCGGATCACCTCCGTGCGGCATTTCGCCGGGGGTTCGATCCAGCGCACGGCGCATCCCCGCTTCCCAATCCCTTTCTGGAATGCATGATGTCGGAACACGAACACAGCAATGATCCGTGGGCGAATCTGGCCGAGTCTCTCGGCGCTAAGCCAGCACCCAAGCCGGCTGCCAAGCCCGCGGCCGAACCGGCCGCCGCAGCCCCGGCAACGCCTCCGCGTCCGCCTCAAAAACCGCGTGAACAGCGGCCTGCGGCCCCCGTACGCTCCGATTGGGGCGGCCTGGCATCCACGTTGGGGCTCGAGCCGACTGCGTCGCCCCCGGCAAGCAAACCACAGCCGGCCACACCTCGGCCTCCGGTTGCTCCCGCACCCCTCAGTGCGGCCGAGCCTCCGGCCCACCGCAGCGAGCGGGAACAGGATGAATTCTCGTTCGGCTTTGGCAGCCGCCGACCTGCTGCTGCTGCGCCCGCCCAACCGCAGGGCCGCGAGCCGGTCCGCCCGCCCAAACGTGACGGGGGCCGCGACGAGCGTCGCGACGCAGTCCGGAGAGACGCCGATGCACCGGCTGACCTTCGGCCGGCTGCCGAAACTGGAGCTCGCGAGGAATCTGGGTCCGATGCCGCCCCTCGTGGTGACCGTGGAGACGAGCAGGGCGAAGGCCGTGGGCGACGGCGGCGTGGCCGCCGCGGCGGTCGGGGACGCGGCCGCCGTGAGGAAGGCCGTGGAGATGACCGCGATCGCCCGCTGCCAGGCCGCGAGACAGACCAGCAGACAGCCGGTCGCCGGCCCGACGCCCCCGCTGGGCATGACAATTTTGGTGAACCGCGGGGAGAACGACTCGACGAATCGACAGACCGTACGAGCCTGCATCGTGATGCGGTTGATGGGGATCACGGTGGTCCCCGTCAGGAACCGGCCGGTGAAGGTGAGCATGACGCCGACGGCGCTCCGCGCCGCCGCCGACGCCGTGGTCGGCGTGGTGGCCGCCGACGCGGACGCGGCGAAGGCGACGGTGGCGGCAGGCCGCTGGCAGACCGCGAAGGCAGCGAATCGGCCCGTGATCCTGCCGAGGCCGCAGCCCGCTTTGCCGATCAGGACGGCGACGACGAACCGTTGCCCACGGGCTACGGCTCCTCGCGGCCTCAAGCGAGGCCGGCGGCCGACGCCGGCCGCCCTGATGCCTCCCGTGCCGATGGCGAGCCTTCCGGCTCAGGCCGGAGCGATGAACGCGAGTCGGGAGAGCCTGGAGGCCGGCGCCGACGGCGGCGTCGACGAGGCGAAGGACGCAGTCGCGACGCCCGCGGAACGGCAGCACCAGCGGAAGGTGGCCGCGATGGGTCTGCCTCACGCCGTTCGAGCGAGAGCAGTGGCCGGCGTGGTCGCCGCGGCCGCAGGAGCACGGGCGATGATCGCCGTTCGGCATCCACGTTCGAGCGGGGTCGCCGCGATGAATTTGCCCCGGTGGCAGGACGACGTGAGGAGGATGACGAGGGGCTCGAGTTCCTCGGCATCGAGGATGCCGGCCCTGACGGCCACGGCCGCAACGATCGCCATTCGTCGCACGATGATGAAAGCATCATCGAAAGCGGCCTCAACGAAGTGCTCGATGTACCGAGCTGGGTGGAAGCGATTGGCATCGTCATCGCAGGCAATCTCGATGCTCGCAGCCGATCGCCCCGCGGGGGCAGCGGAGGCGGGGGCGGCGGCGGTGAAACGCGGAGCGATTCCTCGGCCCGGGGCGGCTCATCGGACCGACCACGCGATTCCCGACGCGGCGGTCGTTCCGACAACCAGCGCTGATTGAGTGCCAGCTGATTCAGTCCCAGCTGATTCAGCGTCAGCGGGTGTGCTGGGTGGATTCGACTACTTCAGCGAGATCGTGCGGGCAAGCGGCCGCAGGATCTGGTCGACCACGCAGCTATCCACCACTTCGCGGGCCAGCGTGGCAAGCTTGTCCATTGCCTCAACATAGGTGGTGCCTGGCTCGAGACTGCCATACTGTCGGGCCGTCACGTAAACGCTCAGCTGCTCTTCGGCAAAGTCGCCGGTGCGGACCTGAAACGCATTGGTCCGGGTCTCGGTGCTGACGCGGACCTGCACGCGGCAGTCTTCATCGAGAGAGATCGTCAGCGACGGCTCATAGTTGATGACACGACCGCCGGGCAGTTCTGCCGCCCGGTCGAACGCGGGCCCGACGCCGAGGGCCTCCGCCAGCAGCGCGTTGTGATTGCCGCGGAAGGCAAAATCAAAGCCGAACAGGACGTCGAGAGCCTCGCAATCGAGCGGGCTGATCGACAGAAATGCCGGTGCCAGGTCGAGCACCAGACGGTGCTGGTCGAGCACGGCGTCCAGCGACGACGGATTCACCTGTCCCGAGCAGAGCCGCTTGGTCTCGACGGCCGCCCAGCGATACCGCCCCTGGTCTTTTTCTTCCTCCAGGACGAAATCCCTCTTGTCGCGGCAATAAAACTTCCGCATCGACGGAAACCGCTTTTGCACGCGTTCGAAGAAATGGAGAATCGTCTCCCGTTGGCCCGGAAGCTCCATCTCCGTGGCCAAATTCATGTTGACGTAGAAATCGTCGGCAAGCGACGCATACTGCGTCATACGTGTGCACTCCCAGGGGGATCGAGGTCTGAACCGCCAAGTATAGGAATGCCGCGCGCGAGGTGTCAAAAAGGAAGGATGAACCCGGCGGCGGCATACGGGCCGGCTGGATTCCTGCCGCGACGTGCGGCATACTTCGTCGACGGACGCTGCGGGTGCCCTGTCAACTGAAAGCTGTGCCCTCCGAAAGCTGTTCATCATGCCATCGTCATCGGACGCTTCGCGGATTCCGGATCATCGGCTGACGATCGAGAAACGCAGCGACGGGACGATCGTCGTCAAGGTCCGGTCGGAGGGACCAGAAGACTCACGGTTGCCCGACGCATCCTTCTCGTTCCGCAGCGGCGACCCTCAATACGCCTACTGGCTCGGTCGCCTGACAACCGCATCCCGAGACCAGTCCTCTTCCGCGGGCACGCCCTAGACCTGAGAAGAAGCCCCGAGAAGACATCACCTCGGCTCTGCTCCGGTGGCTCTCTTCCGGCGGTTCTCTTCAGTCGCTACTGTTCCGGCAGTTCTGTCCGGAATAGGGCTATCAGTCGTCGGCACGCGAACTGGCAATCAGTGTGATGAACTCACGATTGCTCTTGAACTTGGCCAACTGCTTCGTGAGCTGCTCCATGGCATCCACGTGGTGCATCGAGGAGAGCGTGCGCCGGAGCATGCCGACGGCATGCAGCGTGTTGGCATCGAGCAATTTCTCCTCGCGCCGCGTACCCGACTGTGAGATGTCGATGGCAGGCCACACCCGCCGATCCGACAGCTTGCGATCGAGCACCAGCTCCATGTTTCCCGTGCCCTTGAACTCCTGAAAGATCAGTTCGTCCATCCGGCTGCCAGTATCGATGAGGGCCGTCGCCACGATCGTCAGCGAGCCCCCCTCCTCGAACACGCGGGCCGTGGCGAAGAGCTTCTTGGGAATGTCGAGTGCCTTGATATCGACGCCGCCCGACATCGTGCGGCCCGTGTTGCCGACCCACTTATTGAAGGCCCGGGCCATGCGGGTAATGGAGTCCATCAGCAGGAACACGTCCTTGCCCGACTCGGCCATCCGCTTGCAGCGTTCGATCACCAGCTGCGAAAGCCGCACGTGGCTTTCCACGTCGCAGTCGAGACTGCTGGCCATCACCTCGCCCTTGACGGTCCGGCGCATGTCGGTCACTTCCTCGGGCCGCTCGTCGATAAGCAGCATCACGAGTTGCAGCTCTGGATGATTGGCCGAGATGGCCTGCGACACCTGCTGCAGGAGCACGGTCTTGCCGGTTCGCGGCGGTGCAACGATCAACGCCCTCTGCCCCTTGCCGAGCGGCGTGAGCAGATCCATGACACGGGTCGTGATCGGCTGCTGGCCGGTTTCAAGCCGCAGCCACGTCTCCGGGTTGATGGGCGTCAACTGGTCGAACATTTTGACGCTGCTGTACTGGTCGGGCGCCATGCCCTCCACTTCCTGGATTTCACGGACCCGCGGCCCCTGTTGCCGTCTTCCAGGCTGCACGAGCGCCTTGATCGACACGCCTTCGCGCAGCCGATACCGCTCGATCATCGTGGCCGGCACGAACGGATCGGTCCGCTCACGCTGGTAGTTCGTTTCGGGGCTCCGGAGGAATCCGTAGCCATTGGGATGCATCTCCAGGATGCCGTTGCCTGGCTCGAGGGGAATCGGTTCGCCTGTCTCGGTGACCTCCGGCTCGAGTTCCGGTGGCCGCATGCCCTCGCCTTCCATGTCGACAGCACCGGCTCCAGATGGCACCGGGCCGCCACCACCGCCACCACCACCGCCGCGCCGAAACCGACGACGCCGGCCGCCGTAGCCGCCGCCGCCGCCGTGAGGCTGCCCTTGTCCGCCGCCACCACCGTACCCGCCCGGCGCATGCCCGCCTTGTCCACTATGGCCGCCCTGGCCGCCCTGGCCTCCTTGGCCGCCAAAACCGCCTCTGCCCCTGGATCGCCGCCGCTTCGACATGGATAGAACACACCCTTGGAAAAAAGATCGGACAACACTCGCTCGCGCCCTTCATGCCGCCCGTGCCCGACAGGCCTGCATCATGCAGCCAAGTGGGATCAGAGCGGTCGAAAAGCCAAAACGAACGCGAACCTCGAAAACCCACTCCAGCGACCAGAACCGGCAGGATTCGCCCCTGACG
>JBIIMX010000180.1:0-6543 GCA_044337765.1 Pirellulales bacterium
TGGGCCAATACGCCTATTCGATCGAATTTTCCGACGGCCATTCCAGCGGCATCTACACGCTGGAATACCTCCGCGAACTCGGTGGCTGACTCACGCCGGCAGGCCGCAGGCGACGGCGTTGATCACGGCGGCGATGCGGACGGCGTCGTGGCAGGCCTCCTCGCTCACGCCCAGATGCACGAGGCTCGCCTCGTGGTTCTTGATGCACAGCTCGCAGCCGGCGAGTGCCGCGCAGCCCAGGCTCATCAGTTCAAAGTCGGCCTTGTTCGTCGTCGGCTGGACCATGCGGCTCATGCGAAGTCGAGGGGAACGGGCCTCGTAGCTCTCCTTGCCCAGCATGTGGCGGAAACGATAGTAGACGGTGTTCATCGCCATCAGCCCGGCCGCGGCGATGGCGTCGGAGATCACCGGGGCGGCGACGGCGGCGTCTGCCGCCCGCAGATCCGCCTCGAGGGCCTCGACGAGCGGCCGGCAACGTACGAAAGCAGCGGCCGCCAAGGCCACGCCCAGGCTCTGTGCAGGCTGGAGGTTCTCGCCGACGAGCACGCTGGAAAGATTGAGGCGGATGTCCTTCAGTTCGTCGGGGAGCGTGTCGCGGAGGGCGTCGAGAGAGGGGGTGGCGATGGACATGACGAAAGCGTCCCAAGGGCGGCGGCGGAAGGGTAGGAACTCTACGGACTACGCGGATTGTAGCTGTTCGTTGAAGCCAGGGCGGTCGGAATGCTAATGTGTGGCAGTTTTGCGCGCACCACAGGTTTTTCCATGCCCCGCCGCGACGATCTCCATACGATTCTGCTCATCGGTTCCGGGCCCATCGTCATCGGCCAGGCCTGCGAATTCGACTATTCAGGCACGCAGGCCTGCAAAGCGCTGCGCGAGGACGGCTACCGCGTCGTGCTTGTGAACTCGAATCCGGCCACGATCATGACCGATCCGGGCACGGCCGACCGCACCTACATCGAGCCACTCACCTGGCAGATGCTCGAGAAGGTGATCGAGATCGAAAAGCCCGATGCCGTGCTCCCGACGCTCGGCGGCCAGACCGCCCTCAATCTCGCCCTGGAGTTGGAGCGACATGGCGTGCTGGCAAAGCACGGCGTGGAAATGATCGGCGCGCGGGCCGAAGCGATCCGCCGCGGGGAGGATCGCGAGATCTTCAAGGACACGATGCGGAAGATCGGCCTCGAGACCTGCCGGGGTCGGATCGTAAAGACGTTGTCAGAGGCCCGCGAGGTGCTTGCCGAGATCGGTCTGCCGGCCGTGATCCGTCCCAGTTTCACGCTCGGTGGCTCCGGCTCCGGGATCGCGTTCAACCGCGAGGAGTTCGACCAGAAGGTGCAGCGTGGCCTCGACCTCTCGCCGGTAGGCGAGGTGCTCGTCGAGGAATCGATTCTCGGCTGGAAGGAATTCGAGATGGAGGTGATGCGCGACGCGGACGACAACGCCGTCGTGATCTGCTCGATCGAAAATTTCGACCCCTGTGGCGTGCACACAGGCGACTCCATCACGGTCGCGCCGGCGTTGACGCTCACCGACCGGCAGTATCAGAGGATGCGAGACGCGAGCTTCGCCGTGATCCGGGCGATCGGCGTCGAGACGGGCGGCTCGAACATCCAGTTTGCCGTGCATCCCCAGACCGGCCGCATGATCGTGATCGAGATGAATCCGCGGGTCAGCCGATCGAGCGCGCTTGCGAGCAAGGCCACCGGTTTTCCGATCGCCAAGATCGCCGCCAAACTGGCGGTTGGCTGGCGTCTCCACGAACTGCCCAACGACATCACTCGGCGGACGAAGGCCTGCTTCGAGCCCTCGATCGACTACGTCGTCGTGAAGGTTCCGCGGTTTGCCTTCGAGAAATTCCCCGAGGCCGACAGCCGGCTCACCACGCAGATGAAGAGCGTGGGCGAGACGATGGCGATCGGCCGCACGTTCAAGGAGGCTTTTCAGAAGGCGCTCCGCGGCCTGGAAGTGGGCAGCTTCGGCTTTGGCTGCGACGGCAAGGATCTCTGGGGCACCGCGGCCGAGCCTTCGCTCGACGACATCCGCGCCCGCGTCGCCACGGCCGACCCCGACCGGGTCTGGTATCTCCGGTATGCGTTCAAGGCGGGAATGACGGTCGAAGAAGTCCACGAACTCACCGCCATCGACCGCTGGTTTCTCGATCAACTCCAGCAGATCGTCGAGATCGAGAGCCTGATCCGCACGGTCGGCACGCTGGCGTCGATCGACGACGGCCTGCTGCGGCATGCGAAGCAGGCGGGCTTCTCCGACCGGCAGCTGGCCGTGATGCTCGGCGCGTCGGAAATGGAGATCCGCGACGACCGCAAGCGTCGCGGGATCGTGGCCACCTACAAGTCGGTCGACACCTGTGCCGCCGAGTTCGAGGCCCAGACGCCCTACTACTATTCGACATGGGAGGACGAGGACGAGACCCGGCCGAAGGAGTCGGGCAAGAAACGCGTGATGATCCTCGGCGGCGGTCCCAACCGGATCGGGCAGGGCATCGAGTTCGACTACTGCTGCTGCCACGCGAGCTTCGCACTGCGCGAGATGGGGATCGAGAGCGTGATGGTGAACTCGAATCCCGAGACCGTGAGCACCGACTACGACACGAGCGACATGCTCTTCTTCGAGCCGCTCACCTGCGAGGACGTGCTCAATATCGCCGACCGCATCCAGCCCGACGGCGTGATCGTGCAGCTTGGCGGCCAGACGCCGCTGAACCTCGCCCGGGCACTGTTCGCGGCCGGACTGCCGATCATCGGCACCAGCGTCGACACGATCGAGATGGCCGAGGACCGCGAAAAGTTTCGCGAACTGCTCGATCGCCTCGGGCTCAAGCAGCCGGCCAGCGGCATCGCGCGGACGCTGGAGCAGGCCCGTCGCGAGGTCGCCCGCATCGGCTTTCCGTCGCTCGTACGACCGAGCTTCGTGCTCGGAGGCCGGGCCATGGAGATCTGCTACGACCACGTGCAGTTCGAACGCTATGTCGCCGAGGCCTTTGCCGTGGCCCAGGGGCAGCCCGTGCTTATCGACCGGTTTCTCGAGGATGCGATCGAGGTCGACGTCGACTGCATCTGCGACGGCCGCGAGGTGATCGTCGCCGGCGTGATGGAGCACATCGAGGAGGCCGGTGTGCACTCCGGCGACTCGGCCTGTTGCATTCCGCCGCACAGCCTGGCGGCGGAGGTGGTTGCGGAAATCAAGCTTGCTGCCACGCGTATGGCGAGAAGCCTCGGAGTGGTCGGCCTCATGAACGTGCAGTTTGCAGTCAAGAAAGAGGACGGTCGCCCGACGCTCTACGTGATCGAGGTGAATCCCCGGGCCAGCCGCACGGTGCCTTTTGTCGCCAAGGCGACGGGGCTGGCGGTGGCCAAGGTCGCGGTGAAGGTGATGGCGGGAATGACACTAGCAGAGCAGGGGGTCGACGCCGATCCCGTGCCGGCGCACATCAGCGTGAAAGAGAGCGTCTTCCCGTTCGTGAAGTTCGCCGGCGTCGACATAGCGCTCGGGCCCGAAATGCGGAGCACCGGCGAGGTGATGGGCGTGAGCGACCGCTTCAGCATCGCGTTCGCCAAGAGCCAGATCGCGGCCGGCATCCTGCTGCCGCAAAAAGGCAGGATCTTCCTCAGCGTGGCGAGTCCGCAGGCCAAGGAGATGATGGTGGGGCTGGCCCGCCGGCTGGTGGCGATGGGATTCGAGCTGATCGCGACCTCCGGCACGGCGCGGGCGCTCACCGAGGCGGGCATCGCGGTGGAAATCGTGAAGAAGCTGCAGGAAGGCCATCCGAACCTGATCGATTCGCTGATCGACGGCCGCGTGCAGCTGATTTTCAACACGCCGCGGGGCAAGGGCGCGCGGACCGACGAGGGCCGCATCCGGGCTGCGAGCGTGCAGTACGGCGTGCCCTGCATCACGACCCTGCCGGCCGCGGAGGCCTGCGTCTTGGCGATGGAGGCGCTCCGCACCGAACAGCTCGGCGTGCAGGCGATTCAGGACCGGTTTCCGGAAGGCGTCGCGGCCCAGCGGTAACGTTCGCTTTTTCAGCGGCGGCGGTCTAACCTGCGGTATGACCGTATCGTTTCCAGCCATTCCGCCCGTCCCCAGGCCACTGCCGGCGCCGTCGCCCGACGAGCCGCCGCGGATGACTGCACGGACGCTCGAAGGTCTCGAGTGGATCCTCGCGCGGGAATTGGAGCAGGTGGGGGCGCAGGACCTCCGGGTCGGTCGGCGGACGATCGAATTTTCGGCCGCTCCCGGGGCTGAAAAGGAGACGCTCTACCGGGCGGTGCTCGAAAGCCGGACGGCGATCCGCGTGCTCGAACCGCTCGGCAGGTTTCGCGTCGACTCCCCCGATTCGCTCTATTCCGCGATGCAGGAGGTGGACTGGACGGAACAATTAAAAACCTCCGACACGCTCCGGGTCGATGCCGCGATTCACGATACGTTTCTCACGCACTCGCTCTATGCGGCACAGATCGTCAAGGATGCGATCGTGGATCAACTCCGCACCCCCAGCGGCAAGCGGCCGAGCGTTCAGTTGCGGGGCGCGACGCTCCGGCTTGGGCTCCATCTGGTCGGCGACACGGCGACGATCTTCCGCGATGCGGCCGGCCGGTCGCTCCACCAGCGGGGCTGGCGGATGGGGGAGGTCGATGCGCCGCTCTCCGAGGTGCTGGCCGCCGGCATCCTTGGGATCGCGGGCTGGTGGCGGGCGGGTGACCGTGGCGAAGATTCCTCCTCCGGCGTGCCATTGCTCGACCCCATGTGCGGCTCCGGCACGCTCGTCATCGAGGCGGCCACGATTGCCGCCCACATTGCACCGGGCCTGTATCGCGCGCGGCGGAAGGCACACGGTTTTTACAAGTTCCGTGACTGCGACCGCGGGCTCTTCGACCGGCTGGTGGCCGAACTCGAGGCCCGCGTGCGGGAGCCAGCCGGCAGCTTTCAGGCGAGCGATCTCGATCCGAATGCCGTGGCCGCGGCAAAGGCCTGCGCCGAGGCGGCGGGCGTGGCGTCGTGCATCACGATCGACGTGAAGCACTTCGAACAGGCGAGGCCAGCCGGCGCGAGCGGCCTCGTGGTGACCAATCCCCCGTACGGTGAACGCCTGCCGCTGCCGCGAGCGCAGGCCTTCTTCAGGCGGTTTGGCGACTGGCTCGTGCAGCACTGCGGTGGCTGGCGGGCAGCGATTCTGGCGGCCGACACGCCCGCGGCCGGCCAACTCGGCCTGCGTCCCACGTATCGCGTGCCACTCTCCAACGGCCCGATCGCGTGCCGGCTCCTGGAGGTCGAGATCAGACGCCGCGACATCCCTCATCCCCTGGGAGACACAGGCACACCCGATGCTGAGCGGCGGGATCGGCGGAAGCTCGACGAGCTTGGGAGCTTTCGCCCTGAGGAGGAAGGAACTTCCGCCGCGGGTGGAAGCGCAAGATCCCCGCGAGGAGACTTCTGCCGTCCCGGCGACAATCCGGATGGCTTCAATGCTCCGGCGTCTGCGCCAGCCTTTGCGCCAGCCTCTGCCTCGGGCCGCCCGCGTGGCCGCACGACCGACGATCAGATCGGCGACTTCCGCCGCCGGCTCGCGAAGCGTTTCAAGCACCTGTCGCGATGGGCGCGACGCCAAGGGATCGAGGCGTTTCGCGTCTACGACCGGGACATCCCCGAGATTCCGCTGGTGATCGACTGGTATGCCGGCTGGCTCCACGCGGCAGAGTATGAGCGTCCGCACGAGCGCACCGACATCGAGCACGACGTCTGGCTCGACAAGATGCTCGAAGCGGCGGCGGTCGAGTTGGGCGTGCCGCCGATGCAGACCTTCCTGAAGATCCGTCGCCGCCAGCGGGACGGCGGACAGTATGAAAAAGTCGATCAGCGGCAGACGGTGCTTTCGGTGAAGGAAGGGGACCTGTCGTTCGAGGTGAACCTCTCCGACTATCTCGACACCGGACTCTTTCTCGACCACCGTCCGACCCGTGCCATGGTCCGGGACGAGGCCGCCGGAAAGCGGATGCTCAACCTCTTCTGCTACACGGGTAGCTTTTCCGTCTATGCCGCCGCGGGCGGAGCCAAGGAGACGGTGAGCGTCGATCTCTCGAACACATACCTCGAGTGGACGAGGACGAACCTCGCGAAGAACGGTTTCAAGGATGCGGGCCGGCACCGGATCGTGCGGGATGAGGCCCGCGCCTTCCTCGAGCACCGGGCGCAGCGTGAGGAGCCACCGTTCGATCTGGTCGTCGTCGATCCCCCGACCTACTCGCGATCAGCCAAGAGCGAGACGCCGTGGGATGTGGAGCGCGACCACGCCGAGCTTTTGGAACATGTTGCCAGGAATCTCGTCACCGGGGGCGTCGTCTATTTCTCGACGAATTTCCGTCGATTTCATCTTGCCGAAGAGCGGCTGTCGGCGCTGTACACCTTTCGTGAGATCACCAGCCGCACGATTCCCGAGGACTTTCGGAATGAACGGATCCACCGCGCGTGGCGGTTGGTGAAGCGGTAGGGGCTGTGTACACGAATACAGGGCAAGTTAAAAAC
>JBIIMX010000181.1:0-6531 GCA_044337765.1 Pirellulales bacterium
CGGGCGAAGTCATTGATCGCCAGTTCGATGCCGGCGAATGACATGGTCTCTGCATTGCGGAGCACCGGCACCACGAGCCCCTTGCCCCCCCCGACCGCGATCCCGATGTCGCAGTAGTCGCGATAGACGATGTGCGGCTCACGGTACTCGGCATTCACCTGCGGCACCGCACGCAGTGCCTCCACCGCGGCCCGCACGAAGAACGACATGAAGCCCAGCTTCACGCCATGCCGCTCCTGAAAAACATCTTTGAACTTCGCCCTGAGCGCCATCACGGCCGACATGTCGACCTCGTTGAACGTCGTCAGCAGCGCCGCCTGTTGTTGGGCCTCGACCAGCCGCTCGGCAATCCGCTGGCGAATCGGGCTGATGAGCACGTAGCGCTCCTCACGACTGCCGGCAACGGCCAGTCCGCCTCCGGTCTTGGACGGGACGACCGCGGCAGGTCTCGTAGCGGGTGCCGGTGCGGACGGCTTCGTCGCGGCAGCCACGGCGTCCGACTTGGTCACACGGCCACCAGGGCCCGTGCCGGTTGCCGCCGTCACGGGCACTCCCGCCTCACCGAGCACGCGAGCAGCCGCCGGCATCACCCGAGGAGGCTGCACCGAGCCGATGTCGGTCCGACCATCCGTTCGCTTCACGTCGACCACCGGCTGCGGCGCCGCGACCGGTGCGGCAGCGGCTGCACCGGTGCCAGCCGGCTCGAGGTAGCCGATCACTTCACCCACCTTCGCTTTCTCACCGCTGCCCTTGAGCACCTTCGTCACAGTGCCCGCCTTCGGGGCCGGCAGATCCACAGTCGCCTTGTCGCTTTCGATCTCCACGATCGACTCGTCGACCGAGACGGTGTCACCTTCCCGTTTTTTCCAGGTGCCGATCATGACTTCGGTGATCGATTCACCGACCTCGGGAACTTTCAATTCGAGTGGCATGGGAGACCGTTGCTTTGCAGGGTGGTGAAAACGATTGAGGAGAGACGTGTGGTATGTCGGCAAACGCCGTGACTAACTGTGGAAGGCTGCTGAGAGCAGTTCGTTCTGTTCGAGGTCGTGGCTCTTCTTGGAGCCCGTGGCAGGACTGGCGGCGCTCTGCCGACAGACACCCGAAAACGGAAAGCGTTCGAGCAGTTTTTCGCCGAAATGAATGCGGAAGAAACGCCATGCACCCATGTTCTCCGGCTCTTCCTGCACCCAGACCGCAGGCGTGCCGGGCGCATAGTCGGCCAACGCCGCCTCGAGCGCCCGCTTTGGCAGCGGATAGAGCTGTTCCACCCGCACGATTGCCACGTCGCGACGCCCCAGGTCCTGCCGCCGCTTTTCAAGCTCGTAGGCAACCTTGCCGGAGCAGAGCAGGATCCGGCGGATATCCCGCGCCGGCACGGCCGCCGCATCGGGGATCACCCTTTGGAACGTGCCTTTCACGAGGTCGTCCATGCTCGACACGCAAGCCGGATTCCGCAGCAGGCTCTTGGGTGTCATCACGATCAGCGGCTTCCGCCACACACGCAGCACCTGCCGCCTGAGGCAGTGGAACATCTGCGCCGGAGTCGTCGGCTGGACCACCTGGATATTGTCCTTGGCCGCCAACGACAGAAACCGCTCCAGCCGGGCACTGGAGTGCTCCGGCCCCTGCCCCTCGAAGCCGTGCGGCAGGAGCATCACGATGCCGGAGAGCCTGTTCCACTTGTCCTCGGCGCTGACGATGAACTGATCGATCACGACCTGAGCGACGTTCACGAAGTCGCCGAACTGCGCCTCCCAGATCACCAGCCCATCGGGACAGTCGAGGCTGTAGCCATACTCAAATCCCAACACGCCCATCTCCGAAAGCGGGCTGTTGTAGATCTCGACCGGCGCCTGGTCGGAAGAGAGGTGCTCGAGCGTGCAGTAGGTGTCGTCGGTGACCGCGTCATGGATCACGGCATGCCGGTGGCTGAAGGTGCCCCGCTGGCTGTCCTGTCCAGAGATCCGCACCCGCAAGCCCTGTGTAGCCAACGACGCCAACGCCAGCGCCTCGGCCGCCGACCAGTCGAGCGGCTGCCCGCCCCGCGCCATCTGCTGACGTGCCTCGAGAAACTTCTGAATCTTGGCATGTGGCTGGAAGCCATCGGGCAAAGACACCAGCCGATCGAGCAGGTGTTCGAGCACTTCACGCCGAACACCGGTGTCGACATCTGCGGCCTCCCGCTCGCGACCACCGACATAAAACGCCCAGACGCCGCCCACGTCGCTGCGGTGCACATAGTCGTCGCTCTTTGCAACCGACAATTCCGCATCGAGCCTCGCCCGGTGCTCGTCGGCGATCTGCATCGCCTCTTCGCGGGTGATCTCGCCGAGTTTCAAGAGCTTTTCGAGATAGCTCTCATGCACGCTCGGCCGCCGTTCGATGACACGATAGAGCGCCGGCTGCGTGAACGCCGGCTCATCGGCCTCGTTGTGGCCGCGGCGGCGAAAGCAGTACATGTCGATGACCACGTCTCGCTGGAACTCGCGACGGAAATCCATGGCGAGGTTGACCACCTGCGCGACCGCCTCCGGATCCTCGCCGTTGACGTGAAAGATCGGGATCTGCAGCATCTTCGCCACGTCAGTGGCGTACATGCACGACCGCGACTCGCGAGGACCGGTCGTGAAACCGATCTGGTTGTTGACCACGACGTGCAGCGTGCCGCCGGTGCGGTAGGCTTCCAGTTCGCTGAGGTTCAGCGTCTCCTGGATGATCCCCTCGCCCGCGAAGGCTGCGTCGCCGTGGATCAGGATCACCATGCCGTTTTGCCGGGCCTGATCCGCGGAACGATCCTGGCGGGCCCGCATGCGGCCGATCGCCACAGGGTTCACAAACTCCAGATGGCTCGGATTGAAACAGAGCGTCAGGTGGACGCTTCGCCCGTTGGCGGCGCCGTAGTCGGTGGAGTGGCCGAGGTGATACTTCACGTCGCCACGCCCCACGTGCAGTTCCGGATCCATGTCTGCGAACTCACGGAAAATCCGCTGCGGGCTCTTGCCCATGATGTTGGCGAGCACGTTGAGACGTCCGCGGTGGGCCATCGCCAGCACGATGTCGCCGATGTCCTGCGATGCCGCCCGCTCGATCGACATCTCCACCAGTGGGATCAGGCTTTCCGATCCCTCGAGCGAGAAGCTCTTCGCACCGAGGAACCGCTTCTGGATGAACTCCTCGAAAACCGCCGCGGTCGTCATTTGGCGGTAGATCCGCAACTGCTGCTTGCGATCGAGTTGAATGCGGTTTTCACACCCCTCCATCCGCACCTGCAGCCATTGCCGGACCCGCAGATCGTCCATGTGCATGAACTGGACGCCGATCGAACGGCAGTAGGTGTTCCGCAGCCGCTTGATGATCTGCCGCAGCGACATCGACTGCGGGCCTTCGATCGTGTCGGTCGAGAACGACCGATCCATGTCGGCTTCGGTGAGATGGTAAAACTGCGGATCGAGTTCCGGCAGCCCCGGCCGCGGCCTGCCAAGAGGATCGATCTCGGCCATCAGGTGGCCGCGGACGCGGTAGGCCCGCACGAGTTGGTCGACCCGGTCCTGCAGGAATGCAACCCGCTCTTCGCCTGCCGTGCCCGTCGCCACCGGCAACGGCAACGGCATCGCCTCTCCCGCCGGTGCGCTCGGCAGTCGCACGTCGCCATTGGCGATCGCTACGGCACGGCCTGTGGCGATGCCATCGGGAGCGACGAGTTTCTCGACGGCCAGACCGACCGGCGGAATCGCCGACGACGCGTGCGGTGCGCCATTCACGCCAACTGCAGCGGCCGGCCCGAGGGAATGGCCCACGCCGTTGACCGCCCCGGTCGGGGCCACCGGATGCACGCCCCCCGCCCGCAGGGAGTCGAAATAGATCCGCCATTCTGGATCCACACTGGCCGGGTCATTTTGATACTGCTCGAAGAGTTCCTCGAGAAAGGCGAGATTGGCTGTGCCCGCCGCATCGATACTGTCGGTCGTGCTCACTTGTAGCCCTGCAGGTCGTGGCGTTCAGGTCTTGGGTACGGAAATTACGTCGGTAGCAGAAAAGAGCAGCGGTCCTGACGTCTCGACCGCCAGCACTCACATGGCGAGGAGGAGACGCCCCGGGCTCTCCAGATACCCGATGACCTCCTTGAGAAACCGGGCGGCAGCCGCACCGTCGATGACGCGGTGATCGTAGGAGAGCGACAGGGGCATCATCAGCCGTGCTTCGATCCGGTCGTCTCGAACGACAGGCATCTTCCGCGAGCGGCCCACCAGCAGGATCGCCACCTCGGGCCAGTTGATGATGGGCGTGGAGTAGGTCCCGCCGATGGCGCCAAGATTGCTGATCGTGAAGGTGCCCCCACGGAGATCCTCGAGGCCATACTGGGCGTTTTTGGCCTTCTCCGCAGTGTCGGCAACCGCCTGAGCGATCTGCGGAATCGACATTTCGTCGCAGTTGCGGAGAACGGGCACGACCAGGCCGCGGGGCGTGTCGACCGCCAGGCCGATGTTGACGTAGTCCTTGTAGACGAGTTCACCCTTCTCCATGTCGATCGATGCGTTTACCACTGGATGCTGGCGAAGTGACAGGCTCACGGCCTTGATCACGAAACCCAGCGCGGTCAGCTTCACGTTGCTCTTCGCGTATTCCTGGGTGCTCGCCTTGCGGAGATGCTCCAACTCCGTCACGTCGGCATCGTCAAAATTCGTCAGGTGCGGAATCGTCGAAACACTCCGGACCATGTTGGTGGCGATCGTCTTCCGCATCCGAGACAACTGCTCGCGGCGAACCGGCCCCCAATCGTCCCGTTCCGTCGAACCGGAGTCGGCCGCACGGCCCCGCGTAGCCGTGCCCTGACCGCCCGCCTGGCGAACGGCGGTGATGACGTCCTCTCGCACGATCCGGCCAGCCGGACCACTTCCCCGCACCCGCCCCAGATCGACCCCCAATTCCCTCGCAAGCCGCCGCACGGCAGGGCCCGCAGGATCGACAGCGGCAGCGGCAACAGTCTCTTGCTCGGCCACGGCAGCCCGGGGACTGCTCACAGCAGCAACCGGCGGAGCGACCGGAGCCGCGACTGCGGCAGCCGGAGCAACAGGTGCCGCGACGGGTGCCGCAGCCGGCCTCTGTACCGGCGTTGGTGCGGGGGTCGGTGCTGGCTTCGCTACCGGTGCTTGAGCCTGTGGAGTCGCCGTGGCGGCAGACCCGGCCGCCTCGAGCATGACAAGCGTCTGCCCCACCTTGACCGTATCGCCCTTCTTGACGAGCACCTGGGCAACACGTCCGCCCGGCGGACAGGGCACTTCGATGACCGCCTTGTCAGTTTCCACCTCCAAGAGCGCCTGCCCGGGCTTCACCACATCGCCTTCAGAAACGAAGACGGTCACGACATCGCCAGACGCGATGTTTTCACCCAGATCGGGCAGCTTGAATTCAGTTGCCATAGACTCCGTTGCTCTTGGTTAGCGTTTGCGTAGGTATCGAAGAATTCAAAAACAGTTCGGCAAACAAAAATGGCTTCCTTGCGGCACGATGCCCCGCCTCAGGCAGAAGCCGCATCGACCTTGTCGGGATTCACGCCGAGTCGCCGGATGGCCTCGGCCACGACATGGGCTCCGATGGCCCCCTCGGCTGCCAACCGCGATAGGGAGCCGATGGCGATGCATTCCGCATCGACCTCGAAGTGCCGCCGCAGCGGACCGCGGGTATCGCTGCGACCAAAGCCGTCGGTGCCCAGCGTGAACAAACCACCCGGGATCCACGGATCGAGTTGCTCGGGAACGGTTCGCACGTGGTCACTGGCCGCCACGAACACACCCTCCGCGCCAGCCACCGTATCTTCGAGATAGCTCCGACGGGGAGTCGATTCAGGGTGGAGCATGTTCCAGCGACGGCACTCCTGCGCCTCGCGACGGAGTTCCTTCCAACTCGTCACGCTCCACACGGTGCTGGCCACCCCCCAATGCTCGGCCAACAGTTCGGCGGCCCGGATCACCTCGCGCAGGATGGCGCCCGAGCCGAGCAGATTCACGTGCGGGAGCTGAGCCGGCGCCGCGGCCGGAACTTCTCGCAGCCTGTACATGCCCTTGAGAATGCCCTCTTCGCAGCCTGCTGGCATCGGAGGCATCTCGTAATTCTCGTTGTAGACGGTGATGTAGTAGATCCAGTCTTCGCCCTTGGCATACATCCGGTCCATGCCGTCGAGCATGATGACCGTGGCCTCGTAGACGAACGCCGGGTCATAGACCTTCACGGTGGGGTAGGCGATGGAAAACAATTGGCTGTTGCCGTCCTGGTGTTGCAAGCCCTCGCCGGCGAGCGTCGTGCGACCAGCCGTGCCTCCGAGCAGGAAGCCGCGGGCCCGACAGTCGCAGGCGGCCCAGATCTGGTCGCCGATGCGTTGGAACCCGAACATCGAGTAATAGATGAAGATCGGAATCATCGGCACGCCGTGGCTGGCGTAGGCCGTTCCGGCAGCGATGAAACTCGAAATGCTGCCGGCCTCGGTGATGCCTTCTTCGAGGATCTGCCCGTCCTTGGCCTCGCGATAGT
>JBIIMX010000010.1:0-22735 GCA_044337765.1 Pirellulales bacterium
ACGTGTCGCGTCAAAGGCGGGTTTGAATCACAAGGGATCCCGGAGCCGCTGACGAAAAGCCGTTTCCAAGAAGCCTTGTTTCGTGCGCGTCTGTTTACTTGTCGTGTGGCCGCCGGCCGACACGCACGGTGATCGTCTTCTGCTCGCCGTCACGGATAATTTCCAAAGGCAACTCCGACCCGACGGCCGCCCGTGTGAGCAGGAGCACGAGCGCTGCCGGTTCGGTGATCGTTTCGCCGTCGAAGCCGAGCACCAGATCCCCTGGCTTGACCCCTGCCTCTGCGGCGGGCGACTTGGGTTCTACGGCCGCCACGGCTGCTCCCGGTCCGCCGGCGAGCCCCGCGGGCAGCTCCCGCAACGCGATGCCCAGATAGCCTCGCTCCACATGTCCCGTCGTGCGGATTTCATCGCAGACCCGCCGGGCCGTGTTGCTCGGAATGGCGAAGCCGATGCCGCGGAATCCCTTGCCCACGATCGCCGTGGTGATGCCCATCACATGGCCGTGCACGTCCACGAGCGGACCGCCTGAATTGCCCGGATTGATCGAGGCATCGGTCTGCAGGAACTCCTGGAAAGGATTGTCCACGACCCCCCGCCGGCCCACGGCGCTGACGATGCCGTAGGTGATCGTCCGGTCGAGACCGAAGGGATTGCCGATCGCCCACACCATTTCTCCAACTTCTGCGGTGTCGCTGTCGCCCCATTCGGCCTTTGGCAAATCGGTGGCGTCGATGCGCAGCACGGCGAGGTCGCTGGCGGCGTCGGCACCCAGCAGGGTGGCTTCGAAGCGGCGGCCGTCCGCCAACGCAACGTCGATCTGGTCGCTCTGCGCGACGACGTGGTAGTTGGTGAGGATCACGCCGTCTGATTCGACGATCACGCCCGAGCCGACCGATTCGTCGGTGGCTCCCGCTGGCGTCTCCCCACGCAGGGCGGCGATTTCGTCGGCGAGTGTGTGCACCTGCTTTTTCGCCGTCACGTTGACCACCGCCGGGCCGATGACCCGGGCGAGCGTCGTGAAGAGTTTGCCGACCGACTTGAGCTCCGCACCGGCCGCCGCATCGCGAATCGCCGCCAGCTCGGCGCGTGTCTTCGCATACTGCACCCTCCCCGCCAACGAGGGCCAGACGATCAGCCCCACGAGCGTGACGAGCCCGGCAAACAGCGCGAGGGTCTGCCAACTCGTGGCCGGGACCGCTCTCTCGGCTGAGCGGGAATCCTGGCGGGAGGGGCTGAGCGGACTCATGAAGCTGACATCCGGGGTTCCAGCTGCCGTCGAACCAGGTCGACGGCGGTCTTCGCCGCACGCGACAAGCTGAGCGTGGGACCGCCACCAAGCATATGCTCGATTTGCTCCACTTTCCGGCCATCCGAGAAGGCGATTGCCACCACGCTGCGGCCTTCGGCCCCAGGAAGTGCCGGCCCAACGGCCAGTCCAAGAGCGGCTCCGCACTCGATCCGTGCCCGCTCGGCGAGGGCTTTCATGCTGGCGGCGAGATCCTGCTCGATGCCCGCCACGGCGCCGGCCGGCAGCACCAAGCCCCCGCGGTACGTGGCTGGGGAGTGCCCATGCGACAGGGAAGGCAGTGTGGCCCGCCGTCTTGCCTCGGCCTGGGCGAGGCAGGCCGCCACCCGACCCTCGGTGCCGATCTCGATCGAGCCGAGTGTCTGCCCGGCTCCGGCCACCGCCTGCAGGGCGGCGTCCTCCACCTCATCGTCATCGCGGCCGTAGACATGGGCGCCGAGACACTCGCGGATCGTCTGCTCGGTGGGAGCAATCTTCGCCAGGCATTCCGCCTCGTCGCGGCCCCGGGCCACGATCCGCAGCGTGATCGTGGCCTCGTGTGCGGTGATGCCGACGAGCGGATCGCGTCCACGACGGATCAGGTCGGGCAGCATCGCCTCGATCGCGCTCTCCCCCGCACCGAAGCACTTGATCCGGCGGTGCACGAACACGCCGGCGTCGGGCAGCACTGCCAGCAGGGCTCCAGCCACCGTGCCGTTCCACATCGACTTCATTTCGGAGGGCACCCCAGGCAGCGTGATGATCCGGCTTGAGCCGCCATCGGGCCGCCTGACGTCCAGATCGATGCCGGGCGCAGTGCCGTCCGGGTTGGGGATGATCCGACTGCCGCGAGGAAACATCGCCTGCCGCCGGTTGCTTTCCGGCATGGTGACGCCCCGCCTGGCAAACCGCGACTCCACGGCCTCGAGCGCTGGCGTTGAGAGATCCAGCGGTTGGCCCGCGACGGCAGCCAGCACATCCCTCGTGAGATCGTCGGCCGTGGGCCCCAGACCGCCGGTAGCCACGACGAGATCGCACCTCGCAGCAGCGATGCGAAAGGCGTCGATGCCCGCTTCGAGCGTGTCGCATACCGTCGTGTGAAAGAGCACCGAAATGCCGAGCAGGCCCAGTTCCCTCGACAGCCACTGGCTGTTCGTGTCGAGCCGCTGTCCGGTGGTGAGTTCGTCACCGATGGCGATCACTTCTGCTTGCATATCCCCTCGTATACCCCACGCACGCCCCCGTTGCACAGGCCGGGCTGGTCGGACGGCCGCCTTCGGGGAACAATACACGCATGCAACTAGGACTTCTCGGCATCGATGCCCGGATCGCGGAGGTGGTGACAGCCGCCGCAGCCCGCGGCGACACGATCGTCATCGGCTGCGACCTGCCCACAACCGGACCGCTGGCTGCGGTCGTCCCCGCCGGCGTGCCCCGTGCGTCGTCTTGGGAGGGCCTGCTCGATCCGCGGGCCTGCGATGCCGTGCTCGTTGGCGGCGACGGCTGGAACGACGCCCGAGCAGACGGCGTGCGGGCGCTCGTGCAGGCTGGCCGCACGCTACTGCTCTCCCATCCGCTGGTGCTGTCGATGCTCTGGGCCTATGAACTCGACATGATTCGGGGGGATTCCGGCGCCAGGCTGATTCCTTTTCTGCCCGACCGCCTGCATCCGTACATCCGTCGGCTGCAGGAGCGGATCGAAGCCGGACTCGCGGGCGCCGACCCGCTCGGCGCAGTCGAGACGATCACGATGGAACGGCGGCTGGTCGACAGGTCGCGAGATGCTGTGCTCCGAACGCTTGCCATCGACGCCGATCTCGTGAGGGTACTGACAGGTGATCCCTCCCGGCTTTCGACGCTGGGCGCCGCCGATGCGAACACCGCCTGGAACACGCTGGCCGTCGGCCTCACCGGGCCGTCACAGGTGCCGGTGCGATGGCAGGTGGTCCGGGGCGAGCAGCCGGGCCTCCGGATCACTCTCGCGCATGCCCGGGGGTCGACTTCCGTCGACATTCCGGAGGTTGGCGTGGCAGGAGTCGCCCCGCCAGACGGTTCGGCGTGGACGTGGACCGGAGACAGGGCCGAGACGCTCGCGTTCGACCGGGGGGCTGTCATGCTGGACCAACTGCATGACGTGCGGCAGCCGACCCCGATCGCCCCTGCCGCCTGGGCTGATGCGGCCCGTGCCATCGAACTGGCGGACACCGTTCCGCGGAGCCTTGCCAAGGGCCGGGCGATCGATCTGCATCAGGAGGAGTTTTCGGAAATCGGCACGTTCCGCGGCACGATGGCCTCGCTGGGCTGCGGCCTGGTGCTCGCAACACTCATGCTGCTAGTCCTCGCAACGCTTGTGGGCGGCATTGCCCGCGAGGCCGGGTGGGAATGGGGCGAACGCATTGCCGGCATCTGGCCCTACATCGTGCTCACGGTGCTCGGAGCGTTTCTCGCCCTGCAGATCCTCCCGCTTCTGATCGACGCCGGCCGCAAGCCACCCGTCGAGGGGGATTCCGGCGAACCGTCGCCGCGTGAGTAAATTTTCTCGCTGCGTCAGAATCGGCTCCTAGGGGCCGCGGCCGCGGTCTGGCGGCCGCGCTTTGGAAAGCTGTGCGGCCCTGCGGCGCAACCGGTAAATCACGGGGCAAAACCGTCCGATGCTCTGCATGCGGGGATGAGCTTGGCTGCGAGGCCGGGTTCAGACTGCCGTAACGCAGGAGTACCTTACCGGTGACTGCGTTGATCGTCGTGGGGGTTTCGGGAGTCTGGTGTTCATGCATTGTCCGTGGACAGCTGTTCCAGCCATAGCGTTGCTCCTGGCCTTTGCGTCGGCCGTGCCGGCGGGGGCCGTCGAAGGCCGGAGAACCGCGATCGTCAAGGCGATCGAGTCGACCCGCGACAGTGTCGTCAACATCCACGGTCAGAAATTCGTGCCGAGCGCCGACGACGAGTCGGCGGGCGAGCTCAAGCGGGTCAACGGGATGGGCACCGGCGTCGTCGTGGACGCCAGGGGCTACGTGGTCACAAACTATCACGTCGTCGAGGGTGTCCGCCGGATTGAAGTGACGCTCGCCTCAGGCAAGACCACCTCCGCGACGCTCGTCTCCCACGATCCGCGCACCGATCTTGCCGTCATCAAGGTCGAAAACGACTCGCCACTCCCTGTGATCACCATCGGCACGTCCTCGGACCTGATGATCGGCGAAACGGTCTTGGCGCTCGGCAACGCCTACGGCTACGAGCATACGGTGACCCGAGGCATCGTGTCGGCGCTCCATCGCGACGTCGAAGTGAGCCGAACCCAGCGGTACGACGACCTGATCCAGACCGACGCCAGCATCAATCCGGGCAACTCCGGCGGCCCGCTGCTCAACGTCAACGGTGAGATGATCGGCATCAACGTGGCGGTTCGGGCTGGCGCGCAGGGGATCGGCTTCGCCATTCCCGTGGACAGGGTTCTCGAGGTGGTCGCCGAACTGCTTTCGGTCGAACGCGTCGATCGCACCTGGCACGGCATCGTGGCCCGGACCGATGGCCCGCGCGGCGTGATCGTGGAGGCTGTCCACCGGCAAAGCCCGGCTGAGAGCGTGGGCGTGAAGGCTGGGGACGTGATCAAGCAGATCGGCGAGATTGCCGTGTCACGACCGCTCGACATCGAACGCGGCCTGCTCGGACGCCGGGCGGGCGACAGCGTCTTGGTGACGGTGATGCGGGCCGGTGCGGAGGAGAAACTCGACTTGTCGCTTGCGGCCGCCCGACGCGATGCGGTCTCGATCGACGAGCGTTGCTGGCGGGACATCGGCCTGCGTGTCGAGGCGATGCCGGCGGCGAAAGTGCAGCGTCTTCAGTCGCGGTATCGCGGAGGCCTGCTTGTGAGCAGCGTGCGTGAGGGCGGGCCGGCCAGCGAGCAGGGCATTCGTGAGGGCGACGTGCTGGTTGGCCTGCATGTCTGGGAGACGATCGCTCCCGACAACATCTCCTACATCCTCGACAAGGCCGAGGAGGAGCACCTGAATCCGATCAAGTTCTACGTTCTTCGCGGCCGGGAGACTCTCTTTGGCCACCTTGTCTCCGAGACGGTCCGGCGCTGAGCCACCGCCTCTGCACTGCCAGGGCCGGCGACGCTGTTCGAGAGAACGGCTGGACCGTGACCGACTGGACCGCTGGCTGGCGCGGACTAGCATTCAAGTGATCGGCCTGCACCTCCGGGGGTTGGAGGTCCGCGTGGTCGATTCCGTCCCATGCAGTGTCTCCCGAGGAGATTGCCATGATCATCGACCGGAAGGATACGCACAAGCTCGAAGAGGTCATCAAACTCTGCCACAGCGCGATTGCCAAGCAGCGTGAGCAGAACGCGAAGGGTGGTTTCGGACTCGACGACTACACCGATGGTCGCATCGTGGGCGGCGCGAGCCTGGCTCGCAACATTCTGCGTCTCCTGGGACGCGGCTAGGCTTGCGGGAACGCGTCGGCCCTTCAGAGTGCGGAACACGTTGATGGCCGCTGCGTGCTTTCTTATCGTCGAACTTGTCTTTCTGGCGGTGACGCAGTCGTTGGGTGGTCCGCCCTGGACGGTGATCGGAGCGATCGCAGTCCTGTTGCAGAGTGTCCGCGGCATCCGCATCAGTTCGCTCGCCTTCCTCGTTCCGAGCCTCGTGTGGCTCGTTCTGTCCCATGTCACAGGCAATCGTGAACTGTTCTTCCCGTTCTCGATTTACCTCGCGAGTTGCGCGGCCTTGAGGTCGGCGGTGTCTGCGGCTTGGCTGCCGCCTCTCGGCGGAGCCGTGATCGTCATGGCGTTCATGTTCATTCGCATTCTCCAGCAGGCAAGTTTTCGGGTACTCGCCGTGGAACTCGTCGTCGCTATCGCGATCCTGGCCATCGTGCTCAGAGCCGGCGCTTGGAGTGGGCAACGCCTCGCGAACATCCCGCAGGTTGCCAGGATAGCGACGATCGCCGGGGCTTCCTCGCTGCTTGCCTACGCCAGCCTCGCGCTCTGACGGGTGCTGTGGCGTGTGCTTCGATAGCCGGGCTGACGCTCGGTTGGTCGAACGGCCTGGCGGGCGGCGGATTCGCCAGCACATGGCCTTTTTTCGCGGCACGGTAGAATGTCGGCGTGGAAACCGAATTCGTCACTTGGCTGCTCGACCGCATTCCGTCCGACAGGCGGCTGGAGGTGCCTCCCGGAGACGACGCCGCCGTGCTGCGGCCGCCCGCCATGCGGCGAACGGTCGTCACAGTCGACATGCTTACAGAGGGGGTCGATTTTGTCCTGGGGTCCGACTGTTCTCCGCGGGATGTCGGCCACAAGGCCGTTGCCGTGAGCCTCAGCGACCTCGCGGCGATGGGCTCGCGGCCTGAGGCCGTCTTCGTGGCGGTGTGCCTGCCGCACAGCGGCGGTGACGCGATCGCCCACGGGCTCTTCGAGGGGATTCAGAAGATCACGCAGGAGCATGGCTGTACCTTGGCGGGCGGCGACACGAACTCCTGGAACGGGCCGCTGGTCGTCAGCGTGACGGCGATTGGAAGCGTGCCGCCGGGTCGGGCATGGCGACGCGACGGCGCAAAGCCGGGCGACCTGCTTCTGGTCACGGGGGCCTGCGGTGGCAGCCTGCTCGGCCGGCATCTCGCCGTGCAGCCGCGGTGCCGCGAGGCGCTCGCCATCGCAGACCGGTTCGCCGTGCACGGTGCCATCGACGTCAGCGACGGCCTCTCGCTCGACCTCGCGCGGATGATGCAGGCCAGCGGAACCGGTGCGCTCGTGCGGCTTGCCGATGTGCCGATCCACGCCGACGCCCACCGCATGAGTCTGCTGCCGGACGACGGCAGGACGCCGCTCGACCATGCCCTCTCCGATGGCGAGGATTTTGAACTCATCCTCGCCATGCCTCCAGACGAAGCCCAGAGCCTCGTGGCGGCCGCGGGCCAGGCCCCGCTGGAGATGACGCTCACGATCATCGGCGAGGTGACGGCGGAGCCGGGGCTGGTCGCCGAGGATTTGAGCGGCGGCCGCACCGCACTCGAACCCCGGGGCTATGTCCATGCCTTTCATGGCTGACGGTGCCGTGCCGACAACGCAGGCAGTGACGGTCCCCGACGAGTCAGCCCTCGCGTCACTCGCCTGTCGGCTGGTCGCCACGCTCCCGCCGAGGGCGTTCGTGGCACTTGAAGGCGATCTCGGCGCAGGCAAGACGACGTTCGTGAAGGCCGTCGCCAGGGCGGTTGGAATCGACCCGGCCGATGTAGTGAGCCCGACTTTCGGTCTGATCCACGTGCATGTTCTGGCCACGTCGACAGACGAGCCGCGGCCAGATTCGCCGGAGCGACTCGTGCATGCCGATCTCTACCGTCTTTCTGGCATGAGTGACCTGGCAGAGATCGGCTGGGAGGATGCGACCGCGGGACGGTGTTGGGTCTTCGTCGAATGGCCGTCGCGGGCAGCCGCCGCCCTGCCGGCCGACCGGCTCGATATCGCGATCACGATCGATTCCGAAACCGCACGCACGTTTTGCTTTACACCACGTGGTGTGTTCAAGCAGGCCGCTCTATGATGGCGCCGAAACCCCCGTGAGAACCCCATGCGACTCCATCCCCCCACCTCCCTGCTCTGCGTCGTCGATGTTCAGGAACGACTGCTGTCGGCCATTCCCGCAGGGCAGCAGGTGGTTGCCATGTCCGGCCGGCTGGCCGACGCTGCGGCGGTCATGGGCGTTCGGAGCGTGCTTACCGAGCAGTATCCCAAGGGGCTCGGGCCCACGCCTGCCAGCCTTGCCTCCAAGCTGCCAAAGGCTCTCGCAAAGATGGCCTTCAGTTGTTGTGGGAGCGAGGCCTTCGAGGCGACACTCGCATCCGACATCGAATCGGTCCTCCTCTGCGGCCTCGAAACCCATGTCTGCATTCAGCAGACGGCGCTCGACCTGCTCGCCCGCGGCCTGACGGTGTTCATCGCCGTCGATGCCGTGGCCTCGCGCCATGCGATGGACCACGAGATCGCCCTCCGGCGACTGGAATCGTCGGGCGCGGTCCTCACCACCACCGAGGCCGCCCTCTTCGAGTGGTGCCGGTCGGCGGAGCATCCACAGTTCCAGGCCATTCGCAGAATCGTGCTGGCCGACAGGGATTCGTCACGGTGACGGTATCGACGGGCCGCCGACGGCGTCGACATCCTCTTCCGGATTTCGCGCGAGATCGAGTGACTGGTCCGGTTCGGGCACGTGCGCATCAGGCTCGAGAGTCCGCAGCCTGGCAATCTTCGCCGCCGCCAAGGGCTCGCCAGCAGCCTCGCGGCCCGGTGCCGATCCAAACAGAATCGTTCGCGACTGCGGGCCCACGAGTTCCCACCGCCGGAATCCAGCCCTTCCGACGGGCCGACACTCCACGAGCCCCAGCTGCTTCCATTCGGGACCCAAAGCAAGTGCCAACGCCGCCCCCTCTTCCACGATCGGATCGCCCCAGGCCGACCCTTCCGGGCCCTGGGGGCTCGACTCCACTCCTGAGATCCGCGGATAGATAGCGGCGGATTCAGCGGTGAAATCGCCGCTCGGCAGGACCACGCCCTCGGCGTCGACGGCCAACAGCCCACCCTTGACGCCGACCATGGCCACCGGTTCTCGGCAGAGCACCTCCACCGTGGCGGCGGCGGGATGCCGGAGACTCACGTTTACCACCAGCTTCACCCAGGGGTGCATTTCGAAGGCCCGCGCGAGCCTGCGGGAGAGTTCGGGATCGTCCAGAGGCAAGCCGCCGTCGAGGCTGGCGTTGCGGATCGCCTCCGCCTTGAGATCACAGCGTACCCAGGGGGCCACGCCACGCAGTTCGACCGCATCGGGAGTCAGTACGACATCGGCATGCACGCGAGCCGATTCCGACAGTCGGGAGTAGATCGCCCAGCCCGCAACCGCCGCGGCAACGAGGACCGCGACGGCGCCGAATCCTGCTCGATGCTCGGCCAGAAACGCACCGAAGCCGCCCCCCTCCGGCTCTTCGACGGGGAGACCTCGGCCGCGGCGTGGAGGGGCAACCATGACAACGCCCCTCTCACCAGACTTCAATCTGCGGTGTCAGTTCCACGCCCAGCCGTTCGCGAACCTTGGCCCGTACCAGTTCGATGAGTGCACGGACGTCGTCGCTCGGGCATTTGGGTGACGCCACCACGTAGTTGGCGTGGGCCGCATACACCGACGCTTCACCCACCCGCAGGTCACGGCCGCCTGCCTGCACCACGAGCGACTCCGCCGAACTACCGAGGGGATCCTTGAACATCATGGCCACCATCCGCGTTCCGGCAGGCTGCTCCGCCCGGGCGACGATCCACTGCGTCTGCATCCGTTTGGTGAGCCGCTCCGGTTCTTCCTCGTCGAGTTCGAGTCGGCAGCCGATGACGATACAGTCGTCGAGGTTGCTCCACCGCGATTCAAATGCGAGCGCCGACGCTGTGCGGGTCTCGATCGTGCCGTCGAGCAACATCACGGTCACCTCGCGGACGCATTCGCCGATATCGCCACCATGGCCGCCGGCATTGCCCACGAGCGCCCCGCCGATCGTGCCCGGAATCCCCACGAGCGTTTCCAGGCCGGACAGGCCAGCCTGCACAGCCGCGGAGACCGCATGCACGAGTTTCGCGCCGGCACCGGCGCGGAGCATCGGTCGCTCCACCGTGATCCCGCAGAAGGCCGGTGCCGAGAGCCGCACGACCATGCCCGGAAAACCCGCCGAAGGCACGAGGATGTTTGAGCCGCCGCCGATCACACGCAGCGGCACCCGCTCCCGCTGGCAACGCGAGACGAGACGGGACAGCGCGTCTGTATCCACAGGCTCGCAGAAGTAGCCCGCTTCGCCCCCGATTCCGAGCCATGTGTGGTGGGAGAGCGGCTCGCGGCAGGATACCGCCAGCCCCAGATCATCGAACGGCGTGCCGCCCGAGCGTGGGTCTGATGGCTGGACATCGATTGCCGTGCCGGCTTGGCGAGACTTCATAAAGAGCACCTGCTATGTCGTTTGCTTCCGGCTCGAGGTGGAGCCAGGGGGGTCATTGTGCCCCAAGCGACGCGGTGGCGTCCATCCGTCCGAGGCCGCCGCCTCACGCGGCCCGCCGCTCCGACGCAAACGGCTGCGGAACATAGGCCAATTGCAGCCATCCGTCCACCACCGCCGCCAGCGGGAGCGGATCGCCGTCGGGATCGATCGGGCTCTGGCTGCGGCCTCCCACGTCGCCCAGCACGAGCAGGCAATCCTCCTCGCCCAGCGACGAGAGCAGCCTGTCGATTCTCGCATAGGCCGCCACGTCGGCAGCCTTGCCGACCTCGTCCATGAGCGTGCCCGAAACGACGAGACAGTCGTCGGCCCACCGCATGGTCCTGCGGTTGAAGGTGGCGGCTATCCGATCGGTGCCCTGCCTACCGCCGATGCCCCGGCCGCTGGAGCCATCAACGCAGGCATCGGCCACCAACCGGGCGGCACAGTCCGTTTCCGCAAGCACCACAAGACGGCCCCGCGTCAGCCGACGCAGTCCACCGAGGGTGGCGGTCAACGCGTGACCGCTGGTGGGGTGATCAACGAAGGCAGCATGATGCTGGCCGCGGTCGATCCGATCGAGGCGGCCCGACACGCTGCCGCAGGCCTCGATGCCCCGCGCGATCCGCTCCAACGGCACGCGGTAGCGCAGTCCGATGGCGACCGCCAGCAGGCTGTCGCGAACGAACGACGCCACAGGTGTGGAGACCGCCACCGGCACCGCATGCCCACCCGCCTGCACGAGGAACGTCTGGCCGTGGAGCGTTCGCTCGACGGGGGTGGCGGTCACGTCGGCAGCCACGTTGAGAGCTGCGGTGATCACGCCGCCATGCTCTGCCATCGCCGCCCGCCGTTCGACCAGCCGACCGACACGGTCGTCGTCCGACATGGCTACGAGCACGCCCGCAGGGTCGAGGCAGTCAAGGATTCGCGACTTGATTTCATGGTAGGCCGAGGGCGTGCCGTGGATGTCGAGGTGGGCCAAGCCGAGGTTCGTGACGGCGACCGTGTCGCAGGCGACACCTGCCAGGCAGTGCGACGCGAGCATCTGGCTCGATACCTCGACGACCGCGTGCGTGCAGCCGTCCTCCCGCAAGCAACGGAGCCAGTCGGCGAGCACCCCGGGGCGGCTCAGGTCGGCCGCAGCCGGCTCGGCATCGTCGGCGGCGAGGCAGCCAAGGTCGGAGAGCACACCCACCCGCAGGCCCGCCTCGGCGAGCACGGAAGCCGCCAGCCAGGCCGTGGTCGTCTTGCCGCTGGTGCCGGTGATGGCGATCACCCGCATGCTTCGGCTCGGATCGCCGGCGAAAGCGTGGGTCATGCGGGCCAGCGCCCAACTGCTGTTCGATACGATCGCCAGCGGCGTGCCAAAGGTTGGAACAATGCGTTCCGCGATCACACCGGCAACGCCGCGAGTCAGGGCCCGGTGCACCTCGTCATGTCCGTCTCCATCGGCTGTCAGTCTGGCGACGAAGACATCGCCGGGTCGGCAGGTGTCGGGATCGTCGGAGCATCCGGTGGCGACGATGTCATCGCAGGCGAAGAAGGTTGCATCTGGCAGCACCTGCGACAGTGCCAGGCCGCGGCCTTCGAGTCTGCCACGTCGGCTTCGCCGTGGACGCGGCTGCTCCCGCTCGCCATCCTGATCACGGAGCCTCTCGTCGCGCATGCCGGCCTCCTGCCTGATGCCTTGGCAACCATGCTTCTGGCACGGTCGTCTTGGCTTGTGAAAACGCTGGCACGTTCGTCCTTGAACGTGTTCGCGGGCCAATTGTCCGTGGGTCTCCAGATGGGTCAAGGTCGGCTTTCCGACACCAAAACCAGGACTCTGCAATCAGCCCAGCTTGCCGGCCGGGCCGCTGGCGCGGGACGATAGGCAAGATAAGCATGGCAGCCACGGCACCCACAATCGAAGCTTCAGCAGTCCAGAATACCCGCCGGCGTGTGCTCTGGGTTGGTTCTGTCGCGGGCCTGGAACTCGCCATGGCCTACAGCGGGCTTGAGGCGGTCGCCGATGTGACGATCGCCGACACACCGCAGGCCGCCGTGGCCGCAGCCGGGGCTGCCCCGACGCAGGCCACGCCGGCGTTCGCCGTGCTGGCTGCCGACCGGCCGGCACGGTTCAACGCCTCCGACGCACTCATGCTCTCGCGGATCTGGCCATTGATGCCAATAGTCTCGGTGGCGTCGAGTCTGGTCGACGGCCGCCGGCGCAGCGGACCACCGTTGCCGGGCATCGACGAGGTGCCTTGGCACGATCTTCCCGGGCGGTGCGTCTGGTGGCTGGCGGCCCTCGAGGCAGGCATTCCCACGTGCCTCGGCCTGCCAGCGACCTCCCGCCGCGAAGAACGGCTGCTCGAATCGACCGGCGGGATCCGTAGCACGGCCCTGGGATCCGCAGCTCAGGGCTCGGTCCCTGCGGTTTTCGCGCCGGCCGAACTCTCGGTGGCGGCCGTTCGGGCAGACGACCTCGAGGGACTCTCCGACCTGCTTACGGTTGCGGGCCACCGCGTTGTGAACCGGACTCTGGGCCGCCCGCGTCTGACCGAGACAGCTGGGACACTCGTCTGGGATGTCGCCGACTTGAACGGCGACGACCTCGAATGGCTGCGACTGCTGTCTGCAAACAGGCCGGGGCTGTTCATCGTGCTGCTGCAGAGCTTTCCGCGGGGTGACACGGTGGCGGCGGCGATGCGGGCCGGAGCCGCCGCCGTGCTTGGCCGGCCGGTATGTCTGGAGGCACTCGCCGGCACGCTCCTCCGGCGGCAACGCTCGGAACGCGAGGATCGGTAAAACGCGGCCATGCCGGTCTTGGCGGCGCTGGTAGCGGCCGCTAGCATCCCCGCCTTGAAACGCCATTCCTCCAAGCCGACGCCTCCTCAGTCCGCCTCCGTGGTGATGGCGGTGTGCGTGTGTGTCGTCATCGGCTGTGCGGTCGCGGGCTGTGCCCACCTCGCTGCCGGGCCCGGCTGGAATCGATCCGCTCTCCAGCAGGTTCCGCTCCCCTGGTCGGCCACCGACGGCCTGCCATCCCGCGTGGAGATAGTCGCCGGGCAACTGGTGATCCACACCGACTTTCCGCTGGCCGAGCAGCACCGGATCGTCAGGGAACTGGAGAGCCTGCGGGCCGATGTCAGCCAGCAGCTCGGTCTGCCGATCTCGGACGAGCCGGTCCATCTGTATCTGTTCGAGAACAAGCAGCGGTACGACGCCTTTGCGGCGAGTCAGTTCCCCGGTTTTCCGACGCGGCGCGCGTTTTTCGTCGAGACCGAAACGACGCTCTCGGTGTTCGCGGTCTGGCAGGATCGGATCGCCGAGGATCTGCGTCATGAAACGACGCACGGCTACGTGCATGCCGTTGTGCCGGCCATTCCACTCTGGCTCGACGAGGGTGTCGCCGAGTATTTCGAGTTGCCGCGAAGTGCGCACGGCATCCACGCGCCGCACGTATCGCATCTCTCAGGCCGGCTGCTCGAGGGGACGTGGCGACCCGACCTCGACCGGATGGAGGCCCTCGCGTCGGCCGGTGAGCTGTCGCAGGATCACTATGCCGAGGCCTGGTGCTGGACGCACTGGCTGCTCAATACCACACCGCAGCGGCGTCGACTGCTGCAGGACTATCTCGCCGACGTCCGCCGCGAGGGGCAGACAGCACCGCTGTCTGCCCGGCTGCGCCACACAGAGGGGCTGGGCACCGATCTTGCCGCCACGCTTCGGGCCCACCTGGAATCTCTGGTCCCGGAACCGCGTTGACGGCGATGTTGTTCCGACCGCTGAATCGCCGGGAAAGGCGACAATCCCGGCGCATCCATCGGTTGGCGGCCTGACCATTCGTTGGCACTGTTGCGGAATGAGGGCCTCGATACCGCGCGGCACAGCGTTCAAGCAGCCCGCGTGACAATTTCCTTTTCCGGGGCATAATCCCCGTGCCAGAAGTCCGCGTTCACACGCTGAACCGGAGGCTCACACTCGAGGACCACACGCATGTATTTTCCAGCCGTTCGTCGCCCCGCCCTCCGGCCGCTCCTGTCGGCAGCGATCGTCTTCCTCGCCTGCCCGTGGGCCTCGGCCGATCAGCCGCCGGCAGCGCCGGTGCAGTGGCTCTTCGACGGCACGAGCCTCGCCGGCTGGAACGGCGACACGAAGGACACCTGGCGGATCGAAGATGGTGCGATCGTCGCGGGCAGCCCCACGGTTGCCGCGCCGCGGAATGAGTTTCTCGCCACCAACCGCACGTTCGGCGATTTCGAACTGCGGTTCGAATACCGGATCGATGCCAGCAAGAGCCGCAACGCCGGCGTGCAGTTTCGCACCGTGCGTATTCCGAACCACCACGAAGTGATCGGCTATCAGGCCGACATCGGCGACGACTACGACGGCTGCCTCTACGACGAGAGCCGCCGCAACCGTGTGCTTGCGACGGCGTCGAAGGAGGCGATCGCCCAGGCGATTGCCAAGGCGAAGGACGGCTGGAACGAATACGTGATCCGCTGCGAAGGCCCGCGGATTCAGCTCTCGATCAACGGCGTCAAGACCGTCGACTACACCGAGTCCGACGCCACGATTCCGCAGGAGGGCGTGATCGCCCTGCAGATCCACGGACAGATGGTGGGCACGGTCCGTTACCGCAACATCCGGATCGAGGAATTTCCGCCGCTCCTTGCTTCCGACTTCCGCCTCGCGCCGGCGGCCGAGGGCTGGGAGCCTTCGAAGGCTCCGACGCCCTTCGAGGGCGACACGATCCGGCAGGCGGGCGATCCCGACGAGCACGGCATCCGCATCCGCAAGGGGCAGCTCATGAGCAAGCCGTTCCCTGTCGAGCCCTTCGCGATCTACCGGTTGCAGTTTCTCGCCCAGGCATCGGAGAAGCCGCTTTGTGCGGCTGTCTTTCTCGACAAAGACGGGAAGGAGATCGTGGCCGACAACCACGACAGCATCGACACATCCGCCGATTGGCGGTCCTACTCGCTCTGCTTCCGCGGCCATGCCGACGCCAGCAAGGCACGGATCCGCCTGCAGGCGGGCGCCGGGCCACTATCGGTGAAAAACCTACGGGTCGAGAAGATCACCGCCGACGAGGCGGCCGACTGGGCCGCAGGGCTCGCCGCGCAGTGCCCTGTGGTGCAGTACGAGCCCGCGGCCGATCGCTGGCAGTTCCTGCCGCAGACCATGCAGCGGCTGGCCACGGGCGGCCCGCTGCGGGTCGTGATGCTCGGCGACAGCATCTGCAACGACACGTCGAACTCGCTCTACGAAACGCTCCTCAGCCGCATCTATCCCAAGGCGAAGATCGAGATCGTCACGAGCGTCCGCGGCGGCACCGGCTGCTGGTATTACAAGGACGAGGGGCGAGTCAAGCCTTACGTGCTCGACTACCGGCCCGACCTCGTGATGATCGCCGGCATCAGCCACGGCTTCGATGTGGAATCGATCCGGAGCGTGATCCGCCAGATCCGCGCGGGCTCGAACTGCGAGATCCTCGTGTTGAGCGGGGCCATCGCGCCGAGGGAGGTGTATGAGCCGGCATTTGTCCGGTCGAAGCCGGCGGCGGCGGTGGCGCTCGACGACATGGAGCAGTTTTCCGCGCGGATGCGGCGGATGTGTCGCGAGGAGCGGGCGGAGTTTTTCGACATCCGCAGGGCGTGGGAAGACTACATGCTGCGGTCGTACAAGCCCTATGACCATTTCGCGCGGGACACGATCCACGGCAATAGCCGAGGCAAGCAGGTCGTGGGGCGGATACTCGGCCGCTACTTTGAGCCGAAAGACGCCGCTCGGTAGCGGACGCCAGAGGCAAGAACGCTCTCCAACAACGCTCTACATGAGCAGCCCTGCCAGCCTGCCGGTGCTGTCGCCCAGTTGCTCCACAGAAGCATCCATGCGGTCGAGGAGTGACAGCCAGAGATTGCTCAGTGGCGTCTCCGCCGGAAACCGCAGGTGGCGGCCGGTCGTGACCGTGCCGCAGCCGCCGCCGGCGAGCAGAATCGGCAGATCCTCGTGGTTGTGCTTGTTGCCGTCGTGGATGCCGCTGCCGTAGACGATGGTCGCGTGATCCAGCAGTGTGCCATCCGCCTCTGGCACCGCATCGAGCCGCTCGAGGAGATGGGCGACGTTGCGGGCGTGAAAGAGGTTGATGGTGCGAATCTTCGCCTGTTTCTCCGGGTTGCCGCCGTGGTGGGAGAGATCGTGATGTCCCTCCGGCACCCCGATGAAAGGATAGGGCTTGTTGCTCCCCTCGTTGGCCAGCACGAAGGTGGCGACGCGGGTCACGTCGGCCTGGAACGCGACCACGAGCAGATCGCACATCAGGCGGATGTGCTCGCCGTAGTCGCGGGGAATGCCGGCGGGCCGGGCCATGCCGGGCGGCTCGACCGGGGGCAACGAGGCGGTCCGTTCGATCCGCTGCTCGATATCGCGGACCGCCGTGAAATACTCGTCGAGCTTCCGCCGGTCTCCTGCGGCCAGCCGCCGCTCGAGGCCGTGGGTCTCCTCCCGCACGAAATCGAGAATGCTTTTTCGTCTCGCCGAGCGGGCGGCCGCGGCGGGATCGCCATCGCCGAACAGCCGTTCGAATACCACCTTCGGGTTGACCTCCTTGGGCACCGGTTGCGTCGGAGACCGCCACGACATCGTCGAGGAGTAGACGCAGCTGTAGCCGGAGTCGCAGTCGCCGGCCATCGCCCCCTTGTCGGCTCCGATTTCGAGCGACGCCAGCCGCGTCTCGTCGCCCACCATGGCAGCCGCGATCTGGTCGACTGAGGTGCCGTTGCGGATGCTCGTGCCGTCGGTCTTCCTCGGGTGTACCCCGGTGAGGAAAGCCGCCATCGCGCGGGCATGGTCGCCGCCCCCGTCGCCGTGGGGCCGAGCCTTGTCGGCCGTGAGCCCGGAGAGCACCGTGAGCTTTTGCTTGAGGCCCGCAAGCGGCTCCATGATCGCAGACAGTTCGAAGTCGGCGCCCTCACCCCGCGGCGTCCAATCGGGCATGTGCTGGCCGTTGGGCGCATAGAGAACCGCGATGCGGTTTGGAGGCCGCGACACCGTCGCGGCCCGCGCCGCGACCGGGGTCATCGCCTCGAGCCAAGGCAACGGCAGGGCCACGCCGAGGCCGCGGAGCAGCGTGCGGCGGGAGAGCGATCTGGCAGTCACGTTCAGCATACGACAGCCCACTTTCGTTGAGGCGTGTGATCAATCCCCTTGTCCGCCGCCGCGACGCTGCCGGAAGGCGTCGCTGGCCACGATCCCGGACACGAGCACCGAGACCTTGTGGTCGTTCGACTCGAGCCTGTCGATGATCCGTTCGACTGTCGGCCGGTCGGCCGGCTCGAGGCCTCGGCCAAGCGCAAAAGTCATCATCTTTTCGGTGAGGCAGCGGCAGAACTCCCGTTTTCTCGCAAGCAGCACGTCCTTCAAACCCGCCGGACCGGAAAAAGTCGTGCCGTCTGGAAACGAACCACCGGCGTCAATCGCAAAGGTGCCGTCCTTGATGCGGAAGCCGCCCACCGCGTCGTAGTTTTCAAGCGAGAAGCCGATGGCGTCCATTCGGGCATGGCAGCCGGCGCAGCTTGCATTTCTGCGATGCACCTCCATCCGCTCCCGCAGCGACGCGGTGGCCGAAACGCCCCCGTCGTCGGGGAGCTCGGGCACGTTGGGCGGCGGAGGCGGTGGCGGTTCGCCGAGCAATTGCTCCAGCACCCAGCGGCCCCGCTTCACCGGCGACGTGCGGGTTGGATTGGATGTCGCGGTGAGGATGCCCGCCTGCGAGACGAGGCCGCCTCGCGTGCGGTCGGCAGTCGGAACGCGGCGGAAGTCCTTGCCTGTTCCGCCAGCCTTGCGGTAGTCGTCTTCAAGTGCGTAGTGTTTCGCAAGCGGGCCATTGACGAATGTCGAGTCCGAGTCGATCAGCTCGAGGATGCTCCTGTCCTCGCGAAAGACAGCTCCCACGAACAGCTCGGTCTCCTGCATCATGGCGGTCCGCAGAGCGTTGTCGAACGTCGGAAAGAGCCCCCCGTCAGGCGAGATGAATTCGATCCGCTTGAGCTGCAGCCACTGCATGGCGAAGCTGCTTACAAGGGCGTCGGCCCGCGGGTCGGAAAGCATGCGGCGGACCTGACCGTCGAGTCCGGCCGCCAGTTGCCCGCGGTCGGCAAGGTCGAGCAGTTCGTCGTCGGGCATCGTGCTCCAGAGGAAATAGGAGAGCCGCGAGGCCAATTGATAGTCATCGAGCGGCTGCACATCCGAGGCATCGGGGCTGTCGTCCGATTCCACCCGATAGAGAAATTTGGGCGAGCAGAGTGCCGCCTGCATGGCGAGTTGCACTCCCTCGTGCCAGCCACGGCCTGCCTGCACTGCCGCATCGGCGAGCGCTGCATGACGCTCGAGTTCTTCCGGCTCGAGACGGCGGCGGAAGGCCCGCCTCAGAAAGCGTGCGAGGACCTCACGGGTCTGTTCCTGCTGCCCGCTTGTGGCGGCACAGGCCAGCAGCCTTTTCTGGGTCGCTGGCCGCGAGTCGAGCGGACCGTTGAGTCTGATGCCGTCGACGAAAACCTCGGCGGGAGGTGCGTCAGCGGCCGGCCTGTCGATGGCGATCAGCATCCGCTCGCGGCCCGACAGCGGCGGGATCCGCAACGTGAACTCCTGGGCTGTCGTCGGCGTGGTGCCGGTAACCAGGAACGATCCGAGAATCAGTGCCGTTCGCGGCACGGCGCCGGAGAGCCGGTCGAGGTCTTCCTGGGAGGAAGTCTGCGCGAGTTCTCTGCCGCTTACAAGGATTGTCACCCGCACCGGTTGCAGGGCATCGGGGGCGGCATAAGCCTTCGTGACGAACTCATATTCGCCGTCGGCGGTCCATTCGAAGGGACTGTTGATCGGGCCGAGTTCGATCGCCTCAGTGCCGGCGGTGGACATGCGACGGAACCCGCCCACGACCAGCCGCGCAACATCCGGGCTCGCGGGCTCGGTGTGACGTGAGTTCCGATACCGCTTCAATACCGGGGGACGCGTCGTGGGAATGGCCCGCTCCATCACAGCTTCGGCGGCATCGAGATATCGTTCGAGCAGAAGTGGCGAGACCGTGAGCACGTCGCCTATCGTGTCGAAGCCGTGGCCGATCTCATCGCTTGGAAAATCGGCCGTAGGGTCGAAATCGACGCCGACCAAGTCCCTGATCGTGTTGCGGTATTCGACGCGGTTGAGCCGTCGCATCGTGACCCGGCCGGGATCAGCAGGGGCCCGCAAATCGGCGGCGTCATACCGTTGCCTCAAGGCCGACACGAACGCTCCGGCGTCCGCCGACGTCGGCCGGGGTCGGTCCTGCGGCGGCATCTCCCCCGCTTCGACCCGCCGCACCGCCGTTTCCCAAAGCTTCCGCTGTTCGAGCAGGCCGGCGTCGCTGGAGGGCAGATCGAGTATGGCATCCCCTTCGGCCTTGCCACCGCCGTGGCAATCGACGCAGTGGCGGGCGAGGAACTGCCGCAGGCCCACCTCGACAGCCACGCCATCGGCATCGTCGCTCACTGCGGCCACGCCATCTGCAGCCTGAACCTCGATCGATCGCAGGTCTCCAGCGGGATTGTGAGCGGCCGCAAGCAATATCCAGACGGCCAATACCCAGACGGCGCCGATCGCCCGACGCGGCCACGGAAGGTCGACATTGACCGTGGGCCTGAATCGCTGTCGCTTCGGACGACTCATCCGCATTCCTCCGGCCAGGGCAGTGCCGCTGATTCTACTCAGTCGCGATCAGCGAAGAACCCCACTTCAGTGTCTTTATAGGCTTTGAAGGGTGACGCCTTGGCTCTGTTGATTGTGAGCTCCCTGCGGAGAAAAAACCTTCGGCGGGCCTTTGAGATAAAATTAGGCCAGGGTGCTTTTTAGGTCACCCACCTGGCTTCGCCTCCAGCACTCGGTAATCACGTGGACGGATCAGGACGCGGGCCTTCGAGCCATCGGTGTTCATTCCGAGCCTGCCCTGCTTGCGGCCCTCGGGCGTCGTGCCTTCGAGCAGGTCGCCGATTTCGTCGTCGGCGAGGGGCTGTTCCTTCGCGTCGAGCCCAGCGTTTGCGGCAGCGGCAGTCTCCTTCGCAATTTCGGCGGCATCGGCGACGGCCACCTGCGGCGGGGTCAGCCCCGGGTCGAGATCCCGCCACGTGATGCGGCCGACCTTCCGGCCTGGAAAGAGCTTCAACGGATCGACTTCAATCGCAACGTCGTGCTCGACGTCGCGGTCGAAGTTGGAGAGAAACACGATCGCCCGGTCATCGGCCGCATAGACGGCCGAGAGCACGTTGGCCTTTTCCTGCTTGGTGAGCTTCACGACCGTGTCGGCATTCCACCAGGGAGAAACTCGCAGCGGGCTGTCGTAGACCTTCTCGGCGACGAGCTTCCGTGTCAGCGATTCGGAGAGCGTCTGAATGCCGCTCGTGGCGTAGAGTGCGTCCTCGGCCCGCTGCTGCGGGTAGACCCACTTATCAGCGGCTGGCCCGGGAGGCAACGACCGCGGGAGCGTCGTGAGAAAGCTCACGCCCGCCCCCCACTTTGCGGATGGACCGAGAATCCGTAGCGTCTCCGGCTTCCAGAAGTCCATCGCATCGCGCTTGCCGTAGGGCTCGACGCCCGTCACGAACTCGCCGTTGGAGAGATAGCGGCAGAAGCTGAAGAGCGGCACCTCGTAGCAGACGGTCATGTGGGCCCAGATGCAGGGCTCGCGGCCGGCCGCCTCGAAGAGCCGCCAGAGCCGCATGTTCACGCGGCGCTGGGCCAGCGACGTGAAGCCCACGCGGCGGCCGTTCTTGCCGCCGGCGTATTCATAGGCCGTCGAGTCGAGCGAGTAGGTGGTGCCCACGCTCACGTCGTCCCAGTAGACGCCGTCGATCAAGCCCCGCTTTAGAAACTCGTTGATGGACCAGACCGCATAGTCTTCGCACGCGGGCGTCCAGGCGAGCCGGCCCGTGGTGTAGAGATCGTGATCCCAGTCACGAAACGCCGGTCCCATGCGCGGCCAAGAAGCGTCCGCATAAAGGATGCAACGCCCCCACTTGTCGCGGCATTGCGGCGACATCGCCTCGGCATGCTCCCACGACCGCGGCTCCCACCGGAAATCGTCGCCCTGGATCGGATCGGAGGGATCGGTCTTCATCTCGAACCCGCCAAACGTGTCGCACGAACCGAAGTTCACGCCCCCCGCGGCCATCTGCTTCCGCCAGTCGACAGGCTCGGGCTTCGCGGGCGTGGGCAGGAGGATGAAGTGGAAGCGGCGGCCGGCGGCGGGGATCTTCGTAGCTTCGCGGATCACGTTCATTCGGAAGACGACCGCATCTTTCTCCCGCAGGATTTCCTGGGCGGGATTGGTGCCGTCGACGGTCCAGCCCTTGTCGTTCTCCGCGCCGAAGTAGAGCCCGACGTCGTCGGCTCCAAGCCAGATGTGCGGCATGAAGTTTGTCACGCCGTCTGCGCGGACAAACGCGGGATACGGCTTGTCGCTGCTCCGCCAGACGCTCCCGTCGCCAGCGGGCAGCATCGTCGCGAGCCACGACGCACGAAAGTCCGGCCCGCCGCCGTTGGCCAGGAGCTGCGTGGCCTCGGCGGCGACCATCGGCACGTCGACGTCGAGCTCGTCGAGCGTGGCCTCCGTGCCCGAGGCCGGCTTGAGCGTGACGGTGCAATAGAGGAGCCCGTCGAATTCGAGCCAGGCATCGACGTCGGCCGTGATGCCCGCGCCGGTGAGGGCGGCCTTCCATTCGACGCGATCGTCGGCCGTCGCGCCGAGCTTCATCCCTTCGCCCGCGAGCGCGGCATCACCGCCGGGGCCGGCGGCCCGCATCGCGATCGGCCGGGCGAGGATCTGCCGGCCGAGGGTCTCGATCTTCTCGGGCAGCCCCCCCTGCCCCAGCTCGATCCGCCGACCGACAAGTTCAAGCGACTGGCCGCTGGCCTTGATCGGCGTCCAGGGCTTGGGGATCGTCCGCTCCTCGCCGAGCGTGTTGCCGAGCCATTCCGGCTTCTCGCGGACATACTCGGTTTTTTCTTCCTTGAGCACCTTTCCAGAGGCGTCGCGCGACCGCACGACGGCGGGATAGCGGCCGAAGGGAAGCGATTTGTCGATCGTGAACTTCGCCGTGCTCCCCTCGTCGAGCGACTGCTTCTCGGCGGACAAGAGCACCTCGCCCGCGGCGGTGCGGATATCGAGGTCGGCACTGGCGGGCTCCACGTCGCCCACCGGCAGGCAACCGACCGTGGCAACGAGCTTTTCCTTTCGGTCCCAGGAGTGGGCGAAGTAATCGAACTGCGTCTGGAAGGCGGGCAGCGGCTTCATCTGCTCGGCGGCATCGGGGAGCCAGCGGGCGTAGGCGTTCCATGCCTCGTTCGGATCCATCGCCCAGTTGAAGACGGTGAATTCGTCCACGAGCGTGGGCGACTTCGTGAAGGCGAGCGTCCAGGTATCGTCGA
>JBIIMX010000183.1:0-6503 GCA_044337765.1 Pirellulales bacterium
TTGCAACCAGTGTGGCAAGAAGTTGATCGAAGGGCAGCCGCCGCGGGATGGCGAGGGCCGGGTCAGACTCTATGCCGATATTGCCCACCCGATCAACGCGGCCTGTCGGGACATGATCCAGAAGCACGTGGTCCGCGAATACGAGGCGGAGTTGATTCGCGCGCGAGAACCCGGATATGTCTCACGCTACGAGGGGATCGGCGACGAGGAGCATCGTCCGCCGCGACGGTGACGGTGGCAGACGGTCACGGGTCGTTTCCGCATGCCGGCACGAGTGCATCCCGCCGCACCCTACTGGCGGACGAGCGCGTGGAAATCGGCGGTAAGCCGGGCCGTGACGGGGCCTGGTGTGCCCGTGCCCACCTTGCGTCCGTCGATCTCGACGACCGGAATGACCTCGGCTGCCGTGCCCGTGAGGAAGCATTCATCGCACGTGTAAAGATCGTAGCGGGTGAGCGTGGCTTCCAAGCAGTCGATGCCGGCGGCATGGGCCAGTTCCATGACGGCCCCGCGGGTGATGCCCTCCAGAATCCCGGCGTCGGGGGGCGGTGTGAGGAGTCGGCCCGCACGCACGACGAACACGTTGTCGCCCGTGCACTCTGCCACCTCGCCCTTGTGGTTGAGCATCAGGGCCTCGACGCAGCCGGCCTGCAGCCCTTCGAGCTTTGCCATGATGTTGTTGAGATAGTTGAGCGACTTGATCCGCGGGGAGAGGGCTGCCGAATGCACGCGCTGCGTGGCCGCCGTCACGATCCGCAGCCCCTTCTCGTAAAACTCGTTCGGGTAGAGGCTGATCGTATCGGCGATGACGATCACCTGCGGGTTCTTCGTGCGGTTGGGATCGAGGCCGAGGCTGCCAGCACCGCGGGTGACGACCAGGCGGACATAGCCGTCGACGAGCCGGTTGGCGGCCAGCGTGTCGTTCACCGCCTTCGCAACCACGTCCTTCGCCAGCGGAATCTCCAGGCTGATGGCGCGGGCGCTGGCCCAGAGACGGTCGAGGTGCGCATCGAGACGGAAGACACGGCCGGAGTAGCTCCGCAGGCCCTCGAAAACGCCGTCGCCGTAAAGCAGGCCGTGGTCGAAGACGCTGACGCGAGCCTCTTCCTCCGGCACGAGGCGATCGTTCATGAAGATGATCCGCGGCATGATCGATCCCGTTGGTTGGGAGACTCGGGTGCTCTCAGACTCTGCCAGTGACACGCTGCCATCGATACGCGTGAGGCCCGGTAGCGGGCCTCTCACGCATCGGCGACCCGCCCGGCCGCCAGCCGCACGATCCTGGCGGCCCTGCGGGCGATCGCCGAATCGTGCGTGACGAGCACTATAGAAAGCCCGTCCCGCCGGTTCAACTCGCAAAGGGCGTCGAGGATGCCGGCCCCGCTGGCCTCGTCCAGATTCCCGGTCGGTTCATCGGCGAGGAGCACGCTGGGCTGCGTCACGAGGGCCCGGGCGATGGCCACCCGCTGCATTTCCCCGCCCGACAGCTGCCGCGGCTTGTGGTGGAGTCGGCCCCCGAGGCCGAAGCGGTCGAGCAGGTCCTGGGCCTGCTCCCGGGCGGAGGACCGCACCCGCATCCATTCAAGCACGCCATGCCGAACCATCAGCGGGGCGAGCACGTTTTCCAACGCGTTCAATTCGGGCAGCAGGTGATACGACTGAAACACCATCCCGATGGCGGTGTTCCGCAGGCGGTCCCGCCGGGCGGCGGGCAGGTTGTCGATTCGTGCGCCGGCCAGGTGCACCTCGCCGGCATCGGGGGCGTCGAGCAGCCCCATCAGGTGGAGCAGCGTGCTCTTCCCCGAGCCGCTCTGGCCGATGATGGAGGCAAACCCGCCGGGCTCGAGCGTGAAGTCGACGCCGCGAAGCACCTCGAGCATGCCGGAACCCGAGCGGTAGCTCTTCCGCACGTCGCAGACGCGTAGGATCGGTTCGGCAGTGCTCCGCAGCATCGCCTCGTGACGCGGTTGTCCCGCCGCAGAGTCAGTCATGGCGGAGCGCCTCCACGGGGTGGAGGCGGGCCGCCCTGAATGCCGGCAGGACGCTTGCGGCCACGGCGATGCCAACGGCCCCGACGATGATCCAGGCCACCGTGAAGGGATTCACGATCGTGGGAATCTTGAAGAAGTAGTAGATCGACGGATCAAACACCCGTTGCCCCGTGCACCACTCCACGCCCGCGCGGATCGTGTTGATGTTCCACGTGATGGCCAGGCCCAAGGCCAGTCCGACCCCCGCACCGACCAGTCCGAGGAAGAGCCCGTAGCCCAGGAAGATGCCGGCGATGCCGGTGGAGCCGGCGCCGAGCGACTTGAGAATCCCGATGTCGCGCGTCTTCTCCACAACGATCATGAAGAAGATGGCGAGGATGCCAAAGCCGGCGACGGCGATGATCAGGAACAGGAGAATGTTGAGTACGGCCATTTCCATTTCGACGGCGGAGAGAAGCGGACCCTGTTTGTCCCGCCACGTGGAGATCGCATACATCTCGGCGGGAAAGGCCTTCCGCAGCCGGTCGCGGACGACGTTCAGGTCGGCGCCGGGCTTGAGCCTGATCTGGATCGAGTTGACGCTCGGGATGCCCGTCTGCGGATCGATCATTCCACGCATCCGCTGCAGGGCGGCGATCGGCACGAAGACGAAGTTCGAGTCGTATTCGCTCATCTTGCTCTCGTAGAAGTCGACGATCGTGAAGGTGTCGCTGACCGCCTTGGGCGGCGTGCCGGCGGTGGGAAAGGTGATCTTCACGTCGTCGCCCGGCAGCACGAGAAAGCGGTCGACGCCGTCGGAATCGCGGAAGCTTGCCAGCCCGATGCCCGGCACGATGCCGGTGAACTGTTCCTTGGCGGGGTCCATCGTGTCGCCCTCTTCGGGCCGAGCGGCCCGGAAGGGATCCGGGCGGGCGGCGGCTGCCGGCGGGCTGGCCGCAGTTTCTGGTTCTGGAGCAGCCGGAGTGCCATCGCCGGTCGTCGCCGCGAGCACGGCATCCACCTGCTGATCGATCGGTCGGGCGGGCTGGCCAGCCGCGTCGCCGCGGGCTCCCATCTTCTCTCGCCACAGTTTCTCGCGGGCCACCCGCATCCGCCGGTGTGGCCAGCCGGCGCCCCCCATTGCAGGACGCGTTGGCCCGTTCTCGCCGGCCTTTCCTTCCGCCTGGCTGTCGAAGGTGTCGTAGTCGCCTTCACGAAGCAAGAACGAGAGCTGGCGGCGGTTCTCGGGATGCTGGAGATAGGTGCCGAAGTCGCTCACGCGGCTGTGCGTTGCCTCGTCGATGCCGATGAACATCACCTGCCGTGTGAGCCACTGGCCGCGAACCTGAAAGCTGAGCATGGCCGGCACAGCCACCGTCGGCGTCATGCCCTCGATGTCGCCACCTGCAGCACGGGTGATCTCCTCCATGTGCCACTTCGGATCCTGAAAGCCGGAGAGCGAATGGCTTTCGAAGACGATGTCGGAGAGGATGCCGTGGATCCGCGTCTGCATCTCGTGCGAAAAGCCGGCCATGACCGCGTTGACGACGATCATCGTCGCCACGCCGAGCATCACGCTGGCCACGCAGACCAGCGCAATCCAGCGGGTGCGGAGATACCGCCAGCAGAGGAGGAGTTTGTACATGGTGGCTCTGAGGCGGGCTGCACAGCTGCCGTGCTCAGCCTTCCGCGTGTGGGCGGTGAATGGGAAAGAGGATCACGTCGCGGATCGACGGTGCGGCCGTCAGAAACATCACCAGCCGGTCGATGCCGATGCCCAGGCCGCCGGCGGGCGGCATGCCGTGCCGCAGGGCGCGCAGGAAATCGGTATCCATCCGTGCCATCGACTCCTCCTGGGCGAGCCCGGCAAGCTGCGTACGGAAGAGCTCTTCCTGCAAGTCGGGGTCGTTGAGTTCGGTGTAGGCGTTGGCCAGTTCGATGCCGGCCACGTAGAGCTCGAAACGCTCGGCGACGTGTGGAGCGTCGGCCTTGCGCTTCGTGAGCGGACAGATGGCCGCGGGATAGTCGATCACGAACACCGGCCCCGAGAGCGTTTTCTCCACCGTGGCCTCGAAGAGATCGCTCTTGATGACGTCGGCGTGCCGGCCGGCCGTCTCGAGGCCGCGGGCCGTCGCTTCGGCGGCCACGCTCGCGGGATCGGCGGGATTGCAGCCGGTGACTTCGGCGAGGAGATCGTCGTATTTCGCGCGGCGAAAGGGGGGCGTGAGGTCGACCGTGTGGCCCATCCACTCAAACCGCGTCGGTGTGCCGGCTGCCTTCGCCGCCTCCAGAAAGATCGCCTCGGTGAGGTCCATCATCGTGCCATAGTCGCCGTAGGCCTCGTAGGCCTCCATCATCGTGAACTCGGGGTTGTGCCGCGGGCTGACGCCCTCGTTGCGATAGACGCGTCCCAGTTCGAACACCCGCTCCATGCCACCCACGAGCAGTCGCTTCAGATGCAGTTCGAGCGCGATGCGAAGCACCAGCGGCATGTCGAGCGCGTTGTGGTGGGTCTTGAAGGGTCGGGCCGCCGCGCCGCCGGCGCTTTCCTGGAGCGTGGGGCCTTCAACCTCGAGGTAGCCCCGCGACGTGAGCACGCGGCGGACCGCCTCCACGATCCGGCATCGCGAGACGAAGCGATCGCGGACACCCTCCCCGTGGATGAGGTCGAGATACCGCATCCGCTGCCGCAGGTCGGCGTCCACCAGGCCGTGATACTTGTCGGGGGGCGTTTCGAGCGACTTGGTCAGAAACTCGACGCCCGAGGCGAAGACGGTCATCTCGCCGGTCTTGGAATGACCGAGACGGCCGTCGAAGCCGACGAGGTCGCCCAAGTCGAGGCAGTCGATGACCTTCCAGGCATCGGGCCCGACCTGCTTCTTGCCGAGCATGATCTGGATCCGGCCGGTGCGGTCGTGGAGGTCGATGAAGACGAGGCTGCCGGCGCTCCTGAGAAGCATGATCCGGCCGGCCACGCGGACGGTGGGGCCGGCGGTGAACTCGGGCGAGGGGTCGAGCGAGGCCCCCGCGCTGCGGACCTCCGCGATTGGCGCGGCGCCGTCATACCGCTTGCCCCAGGGATCGATGCCCAGGCCGCGGAGTTTTTCGAGCTTGTCGCGGCGGGCCTTTTCCAGGCCGGATTTGGTGGTGGCCGCCGGCGTGGGGGCAGCGGGGGCCGTGCCGACGGGGCGGGCGGCAGGGGTAGGTTCCATGGGCTGTGACACGTGCGTCTCGGGGGCCGAGGGAAGGGTGGGCTACAGAAACGGGAAACCCGAACTCTGAAAACTTGGATTGTCAGCTTTGGCGGCCATTTCGTGAAGGCGGGATTTCCCAGGGGGGCGGCCGCAGAAAAGCGGCGTGTCTGTGTATAAAGCCCGTCCCATGACCCTCCACCAACGCCCCAGCCTGTTCAGTGTCGAACTGCGGACCGCCCGTTGGGCGGAGTTGGTCGAGTGGTATCGCAACGTGCTGGGCCTGCGGGTGCTCGTCCGAGTGGTGGACGATGGCTACGCGCTTTTCGAGGCGGGGGATACCCGTCTGGCGATCCTGAATCGGCCGACACCAGGCGAGCCGAGCCAGCGTTGGAGCCTCGGCTTCGAGGTGATCGATCTCGACGTTGTGCATGCCCGGCTGGCCGAGAGCAATGCCGACGTCACAGCGCCCAAGATCCACGCCGAAGGCTTTCGGGAATTGATCACGGCCGACCCCGACGGCAACCGTATACGGCTCTTCTCCTGGCCGGTGGGGCACTGACAGCACGCCGGGCTCGGCCGGGCTCCTTTGCCAGCGCTGCGGGCTTGGATGGCAGACGGATTCCCATGGAAGCCCGAAGCGCAAGCCAGGGAATTCAGGCCGGTGTCAGTCCAGCCCTTCGGCAGGCTCCGTCTGCATGCTGCCGACGGTGAAGAAGAGCGTGACGGCCGCCATGCCGAGGCCAAACAGCAGGATGAGGGCGAGGGCCACACCCATCGCACAGCCTGCCCGGCCGTCGTCGGAGGCCAGCGATGCCAGCTTGCGCGTGCTCAAGGTGGAGGCGGGATCGGCATCGGTCTCCTGCGGGCTGTGTGCTTGATTTTGGTTGACCGCACTGTCGAGCGCGAGCAGAAAGCTTCGCGCATGGCGGAAAAAGAAGATCGGACAGAGGACGGCCGCGGCGAGGCAGACGGCGAGTGTCGTCTCGTTCGAGAGGCCCAAGCCCATCATCAGGACCGCATAGAGAGCCCCGGTGAGGATCACCGTGGCGCCGTAGTTCAGGTAGATCGACCCGAGATAGAACCCCGGCTCCCGCTCATACGAGAAGCCGCAGTGGGGGCAGTCATCGTGCATGCGAAACCAGCCGCGGAAGAGCGGGCCGATCCCGCACCGCGGGCAGCGGAGCCTTGCTGCTCGGGAGAGAACGCTGAATCTGGAGGGAAACTCGGGCACCTTTTCGATTTTCAGAGGGGCTTGAGGCGGATGGAGCGGTACTCCGCCCACATCGGCTTGCCGCCGTGGAGCTGCAGTGCCAAGACACCCTTCGAGAGAGAACGCTTC
>JBIIMX010000184.1:0-6475 GCA_044337765.1 Pirellulales bacterium
TTTGGTCTCACACCACCTGCAAGGCAAGCCCACCGGCGCATGAGGCACGAAACGGAAGGACCGTTTGGTCTCACACCACCCGCAAGGCAAGCCCACCGGCGCATGAGGCACGAAACGGAAGGACCGTTTGGTCTCACACCACCCGCAAGGCAAGCCCACCGGCGCATGAGGTTCAAAGCTGGGGAACTAGGATTCGAACCTAGACTAACTGGTTCAGAGCCAGTCGTGCTACCGTTACACCATTCCCCATCGTAGGGGTCCCTGCCGGCAAGGCCGCCATGGCCCCACACGGATCGAGGCCAGCCGTGTATGCTGTCGGCCGGCCAACATCGGAAAGAGTACTCGGCAGGCTGCAGGCTGGCAATTCCGAGCGGAGCTTTCCGAAGGCCGTGCACCAAAGCGAGCAGGCCGTGGCGTTTCTCGAACTGAAATCCGGACCCCGCAGCGGCGAACGCATTTCCCTCAGCGTTGGCAGGGCCGTGATTGGCCGCCATCCAGCCTGCGACATCGTCATCGACGCCTCCGCGGTAAGCCGTCAGCACGCGGCCCTCACGATCCAAGACGGCCGTGCGACGATCGAAGATCTCCGCAGCCGCAACGGCACGCTGTACAACGGTCGGCCCCTCACGGCGCCGCACGGGCTGGCGGACGGGGATCAGATCCAGATCTGCGAACAAGTGCTCATGTTCGTTTCCGGTGACCGCCCTTCGAGGGTCGGCCAGGCGGAATCGAGCTCGATTTTCGGCTCGCAGACCTCGCTCTTCGACGAAGTGGTCGAGGGGGGCGATCACGATTCCATCATCGTGTCGCAGTTGTCGGTCGGCGAGCCCGCTGACAACGTGGCGATCGGTGAGCATGCCGAGGCCAAACTGCGGGCGGTGATCGGCCTCAATCGCGCCATCGGGTCGTCGCTTTCCCTCGACGAAGTGCTTCCGCGGCTGCTCGACGGATTGTTCGAGGTGTTTCCCAGGGCTGAGCGAGGGTTCGTGCTGCTGAGCGACGCCTCCTCGCGCAGGCTGCTGCTGCGGGCCCGAAAGACCCGCGGCCAGTCCCAGGCGGGCCCCCTTCGCCTGAGCCTGTCGCTGATCCATCGGGTGGTGGAGTCGAGGCGGGCGATCCTTTCGGCCGACGCGGCCACAGACAGCCGATTCAACGCCAGCGAGAGCATCGTCGACTGTCGGATCAGGTCGGTGATGTGCGTGCCGTTTCTCGGGGTGGACGGCCATGTGCTCGGCGTCATCCATGTCGATTCACGCGACGTGCTCAATGGTTTCGATCAGGCCGATCTGCAGGTGCTCGCGGGCATCGCCGGGCAGGCGGCGCAGGCCGTCGAGCAGGCCGTCGCCCATGACCGCCGCGTGCAACAGGAGCAGATCAAACGGGACCTCGAACTGGCACACCGTGTCCAGCAGGGATTGCTCCCGACGAAGCCGCCCGAAATCGCCGGTTACGAGGTGTTCGACTTCTATGAACCGGCTCAGCACGTGGGGGGGGACTTCTTCGCCTACGTGCCGCTGTCGGAGGGGCGGCTGGCGGTCGTTCTGGCCGACGTCTCCGGCAAGGGGGTATCGGCGGCCCTGGTGATGGCGGCATTGTCAGCCGACGTGCGGTACTGTCTTGCCAGTGAGAGGGATCTCGCCAAGGCGGTGTCGCTGATCAACGAGAGCTTTCTCCGGGGCGGATGGGACGATCGGTTTGCGAGCATGGTGGTCGCCGTGCTCGATCCGCAGTCGCACCACGTGACCATGGTCAGCGCGGGCCATCTGCCCGTGTTCCTTCGCGAGGCCTCGGGAAGCGTTCGCACCGTCGGCACCGATCTGGGCTGTCTGCCGCTCGGTCTCGACGCCAGCCGCGGATACAAGGCCTGTGAATTGGATCTCGCTGCCGGCAGCACGCTGGTCTTCTATACCGACGGGATCAGCGAGGCTCTGGACCACGAACAGCGGCTCTACGGTCTGGAGCGGTTGGAGAAAGTATTGGCGGGACGGGGTGGCGGTGCCGGCGAACTGGGCCGCCGACTGCTTGCAGACGTCGAGCGGCACGCGGCCGGCCAGATCCGCAGTGACGACATGTGCCTGGTCTGCGTCGGTCGTCTGGCTGCCGCGAAAGGACCGGCAGAGTCTGCCCAGAGTCCGAGAGCCGTCCGGGGCAGGTCGTCCGTGAAGCCCGAGGCCTGAGTATCCGATACCACTGGCATACGCGGTTCGGCCCGAGCGGCCGTCAGCCGTGGTTTTGTTTCAGGTGTTTCGGGAATCCGGGTGAGCGAGGGAAGGATCGACCATGAGCTTTTTTCAATGGCTGCGGGAAGGTGTGCGTCAGGCTGTCGTGCTGGGGCTCGCCGATGCGGTGGAGGACGTGGGAACGCGGAACCAGGGGGATGACCTCGGTCCGGCACTGGCTCAGTCGCTCCGCGAACGGCTCACCATCCACCGTGATGCGCCGCAGGAGACGACCGTTCTCGAATCAAAAGCCGCACCGATTGGTGCCACATCGGGCCGTCGACGGCTCGGCCGCTCGCTCGAGCACGCCCGGGATGGACTTCGCAAGGCCGCCTGACGTGCCGCCCGCGTGACCGGCGGCGAGGCGGGGATGACGCTTCGCGTCGTCCAACGCCGCCGTCAACCGGGCCGCGGGATGGGACCCTTGGGGTCTATCGGCAGTGTGACGGTGACCGTCGTTCCGTGACCGGGACTGCTCGCGATCAGGGGCTCGCCGCCGAGCAGCCAAGCCCGCTGCCGGATCCCCTCGATACCGAAGCGGTCGTCACCGATCGTGGCCGGATCGAAGCCGGTGCCGTTGTCCTGCACGACGATTCGCACGTCGTGCTCGCCATGCTGCTCGAGTTTCACGCTCGCGAACCTGGCGTGGGCGTGACGCCGCACATTCGACAGAGATTCCTGCACGATGCGGAAGATCGTCGTCTCCACGTCCGGTGGGAGCCTGCGGGCCGGCAGGCTGTGGGTGAATGCGACGCGGGCCACCTCGGCGCGGGCGTCCGCAACCAGCGTTTCGACGGCGTCGATGATCCCCAACTCGTCGAGCGCGGGGGGCCTGAGGCCGCTGATCAGCCGCCGCGCTTCGTCGGCAGCGGCTCGTAGAAGCCGCAGTCCTTCGCGGAGTTCGCGGTTTTCGGCCGAGCCGCCCATGCCGTGTTCGCAGGCCTCGAGGTGCATCATCGCGCCGGCCAGGTATTGCGCGAGACCGTCGTGGATCTCGTACGAGACGAGTTGCCGCTCCCGCTCCTGAATCTTGAGCAGCCGACGGAGCAGGTTTCGCTCGTGGTGCAGCGACTTCTCCGATGTCTTGAGCGGGAGGATGTTTTCGCAGCACACGAGGATGGCCGCCGTGCGGCCTTCGACAAGCACGGGGCCCAGCCGCAGCGAGAAGTAGTTCAGGCCGCCGTCCGGCCGTCTCACGCTCGTCTCCAAGACCTTCTCCTCGCCGGTGGCGAATACCTCGGCGATCACTTGATTCAGGTGATCGGTCGACTCGGGCATGGTGAAGTCGAGCATGCTGCGGCCCAACACCAGTTCCGGCGACCAGCCGCCGTCGATGCGGTTACAGAAGCGGATCATGCCACCGCGGTCGACGACGACGATGTAGTCTCCGGAGACGCGGCAGACCGCCTGCCAGAGCGCGGCGGTATCGACGCAACGCACGTCATCCGTGGTGGGCTCCTGTGGACGGGCCGCGGCAGTTGGTTGTTCGGCCTTGTGTTGCTTGCGGGATGGCATTGGATGCGTCCACCGGGAAATGTCAGCGTTTCGGCCGCGGAATGCGGCCGGTAAACGAGCCGCCTTTTGCGGCCCGACCGCGGCCGCGTGGCCCGCCCTTGCCCGGCTTCGTCTTGCCGTCGCGCAAACCCGCAATCTGGTCACGGATGCGTGCGGCCCGTTCGAAATCGAGTTCCGCCGCCGCCTGCATCATCTCCGCTTCGAGCTGTTCGAGCAACTCGGCCGCGTGACGTTGGGATTCCTCCCCCTGCCCCACCGCCTCGAAGGCTACTGCCCGCGACGCGGACTCGGCCTCGATGCCGGCACGGATCTCCTTGCGGATGGTGGCGGGAGTGATGCCGTGAGCCGTGTTGTAGGCCTCCTGGAGGGCACGGCGGCGGACCGTCTCTTCAACCGCCTGCCGCATCGATTCGGTGACGGTGTCGGCGTAGAGAATCACCCGGGCATCGACGTTGCGGGCCGACCGGCCGATCGTCTGCATCAGCGACGTTTCGCTTCTCAAGAACCCCTCCTTGTCGGCGTCGAGGATGGCGACGAGTGCCACCTCGGGAAGGTCGAGCCCTTCGCGGAGTAAATTCACGCCGACCAGCACGTCGAACGCCCCTTCGCGCAGCGACTGCAGCAGCTCCACCCGCTCGAAGGCGTCGAGTTCGCTGTGCAGCCAGCGGCAGCGGACCTTGCGCTCCTGGAAGTAGGCCGACAGATCCTCTGCGAGCTTCTTGGTCAGCGCGGTGACCAAAACGCGATGCCCGGCCGCAACCGTCTTCTCGATCTCCCCCTGCAGATGTGTCACCTGCTGTTTGGCCGTCACGATCTCGATCACCGGATCGAGCAGGCCGGTTGGGCGGATCACCTGTTCGACCACCTCGCCGCCAGTGCGGTCGAATTCCCATGTGCCGGGCGTGGCCGAGACGTAGACGGTCTGGTCGATCTTCTTTTCCCATTCCTCGAACATCAGCGGACGGTTGTCGAGGGCGCAGGGCAGACGAAATCCGTGTTCGACGAGCGTCAGCTTGCGGCTGCGATCCCCGGCGTACATGCCGCGGACCTGCGGCACAGTGACGTGGGATTCGTCGACGAAGAACAGAAACTCCTTGGGGAAGTAGTTGAACAACGTCTCGGGCGTGCTGCCGGGCGCCCGCCCGCTCAGCGGCCGCGAGTAGTTTTCGATGCCGGGGCAAAAACCCGCCTCGAGGAGCATCTCGATGTCGAACCGTGTCCGTGCCGAGAGCCGCTGCGCCTCGAGCAGCTTGCCCTGCGACTTCAGTTCCTCGAGCCGGGCATCGAGTTCCCGCTTGATCTCCCCGACCGCGGCGCGGATTCGGTCCTCCGGCATCACGAAGTGGCGGGCCGGATAGAAGTAGGTTTCATCCTTCTTCGCCGCCACTTCGCCGCTGGTCGGGTGGGTGATCGCGATCGATTCGATGCAGTCTCCCCAGAACTCCACGCGGGTGGCGAGTTCGTCGTAGGGAGGCCAGATGTCCACCGTGTCGCCCCGCACGCGGAATTTTCCCCGTTCGAGTGCCACGTCGTTGCGTTCGTACTGGATCGACACGAGCTTTTCGAGCAGTCGGTCCCGCGACAGCACCGTGCCGCTGGCCAGTCGTACGACCATCGCCCGGTAGTCGTCCGGCGAACCGAGGCCGTAAATGCACGACACGCTGGCGACCACGATCACGTCGCGGCGGCTTACCAGTGCGCTCGTCGCCGCCAGCCGGAGACGGTCGATCTCCTTGTTGATCGCGGCATCCTTCTCGATGAAGATGTCGCGTTGCGGAATGTAGGCCTCGGGCTGGTAGTAGTCGTAGTAGCTGACGAAATAGTGGACGGCGTTGTGGGGGAAAAAGTCTCGAAACTCGGCGTAGAGCTGCGCGGCCAGTGTCTTGTTGTGCGACAGCACGAGCGTCGGCCGGCCAACCTGCGCGATCACGTTGGCCATGGTGAAGGTCTTGCCCGACCCGGTCACGCCCATCAATACCTGAGACTTCCGCCCCTCCTCGATGCCGCGGACGAGCGCGTCGATGGCCGCCGGCTGGTCGCCCGCAGGCTGGTATGGGGCGACGAGTTCAAAGATGCCCGGGTTGAGCGTCATGGAAGAGGCGCCGAAGGGTGAGCGTCTGGGTGGGTGAAGCACTCATGGCTGTCGGGCAGCCGGAGTTGCGTTGCGAATTGGCCGCAGGTAAGGCCGCATCAGGGCGAGCGTGGCCGGGCCGATGCCGGGCACGTCGAGCAGCCCGTCGATCGATCTGAACGGCCCGTGCTCCCGGCGGTGATCCGCGATTCTACGGGCCATCGTGGCTCCGAGTCCTGGGAGTTGCGCAAGCTCGGTTTCGTGGGCCGTGTTGACGTTCACGGTAAAGCGGCTGTCACCGTCAGGGGCGGAGTCGTGGTGGACGAGCCGTCCCTCCAGCCCGCCCGCGGCGATGAACCAGGCTGCTCCGGCCGCCAGGCAGGCGGCGACGATGCAAGCGATCAGCGGCTGCGAGGCGGGAGGCAGCAGCGTGGCTGGGGTGTCGGGCGGTTCCATGGAGAGTGAGGCTCAGGAGCGTGAGGCTCGAAGAAACACAGCACGTTGTTCGAGCCATGGTCGCGGTGGTCGCCATGGTCGCGATGTTGGGCTGCGGGCCGCGGGGCCGATACAGACATGGTAGCGGTAATTCCGACCCCGCGCTGTAGACTACCCGACCGACCCGTCAGGAGCGCCCATGTCGCAGGAATGCCGTGAGTATCGTCAATCAGAA
>JBIIMX010000185.1:0-6470 GCA_044337765.1 Pirellulales bacterium
CCGACGCGACCAACCTCGAACGCAACCTCTACCTCGCCACGCAGGCGCTCGAACTTGGCCTGCCGACCGTGGTTGCGTTGACGTTGTCAGATGTGGCCGACGAGAAGGGGATCTCGATCGATGCCGAGGAGCTCAGCCGCCGGCTGGCATGTCCGGTGATCCGCGTGGTGGCGACGACGAAGACGGGTATTCAGTCTCTCGCGGACGCCTGCCTGGCTGCGGTCGATGCTCCGCAACTGCCACCGCAGGGCCTCGATGCGCATCTGGCAGCAGTGGATCCGCGTCATGCATCGCCAGCCCGCGAGGCGATCGCCCGCTACGCGTGGATCGAGGAGTTGCTCTCGGGCATCGTGCAGCGGCAGCCGCCCGCAGGCAGGCCGCTTGGCGACTGGATCGACGACGTCCTCACCCACCGCCTGTGGGGCACGCTCGTGTTCGTAGCCACGATGCTCATCATGTTTTCTTCGATCTTCTGGCTGGCCACGCCCTTGATGGACGGCATCTCGGCCGGCATGGACTTGGTCAGCGGCTGGATCGAGGACATCCTGCCTGAGGGAGCAATCCGTTCGCTCGTGGTCGACGGCGTGCTCGCAGGTGTCGGCGGCGTGGTGGTCTTCGTGCCGCAGATCGCGATGCTCTTTCTGTTCGTGGCGGTCCTCGAAGGCTGCGGCTATCTCTCCCGTGCTGCTTTTCTCATGGACAGGCTGCTGTGCGGTGTGGGACTCGGCGGCAAGTCGTTCATCCCGCTCCTCTCGAGTTTCGCCTGCGCGATTCCCGGCATCATGGCCGCGCGGACGATCGAGAATCCCCGGGACCGGCTGCTGACGATCCTCGTCGCTCCGCTGATGAGTTGCTCGGCCCGACTGCCCGTCTATCTCCTGCTTTGCGGAGCGTTTGTGCCCAACGTCGCGGTTGGTGTTTCCTGGCTGCGACTGCCGGCTCTGGTGCTCGCCGGCATGTACGCCGTGGGCGTGGCAACGGCGGCGCTCGTGGCACTCGTGCTCTCGCGAACGATCTTTCACGGCCCTCCGCAGCCCTTCGTGATGGAACTGCCGGGCTGGCGTTGGCCGCGGTGGCAGGTCGTTCTGGAAAGGGTCCGCGAGGCGGTATGGTCGTTTCTCCAGAATGCCGGCACGCTGATCGTGGCGGTGAGCATCGTGATCTGGGCGCTGGCGAGTTATCCCCGCAGCGAGGCGACGATCGCCGACGACGTAGCCTCGAGCCGTGCATCGCTTGCCACGCGATTGGCCGGCCTGCCGGCAGACGCCCCTGACCGGGCCGACGTGGCGGCCGAACTTGCCGCCCTCGATACTGCTGATGGCCTTGCGGCCGCCCGCCGCGGGGCAGCCCAGCGTCACAGCGCACTTGGCCGGCTTGGCCGGCTTGTGGAGCCGCTTGTGAAGCCACTGGGCTGGGACTGGCGGCTGGGATGCGCCGCGATAGCGAGCTTTCCGGCCCGTGAGGTGGTGCTCGGCACCCTGGCGGTTATCTACAACCTCGGAGACATCGATCCCGGCGACGAGAGCGGAGGCACGGCGCTTGTGCGCCGCCTCCGCGCAGCCACCTGGGATGGCACGAACCGCAAGGTTTTCACCCTGCCGGTGGCGCTGTCGATCATGGTCTTTTTTGCCCTGTGCGCGCAGTGCGCCAGCACGCTGGTCGTGATCGGCCGGGAGACATCCAGTTGGCTTTGGCCCGTCGTGACGTTCACCTACATGACCTTGTTGGCGTGGCTTGGTGCCTTCGCCACGTACCAGATCGGCACGTGGCTGGGCGGTTAGCTCCCGGCGGCAAAAGGTCGAGCAGCCCAGCCCATGCAGGATCTCATCGCCATCGCCGTCTCCGCCGCTGCCGCCGCCTGGCTGGCATGGTCGCTCACAAGGCGATTCTTCGCCCCCCCCTGCCAGCCTCCTGCCGTCCCCGGCGGTGGCGACGGCTTCGTGCCGCTGGAGAGCCTCTCAAAGCCCAAACGCTGATCGATCGCCTGCGGATTCCCGCCCGCCCCGCATCGGCTGCAGGCACGCGGTTCCATTCAGCATGGCCCCCGGAAACCCGCACGGGGAACGCTTCGATCTCACCGACGCGATCGCACCGGCCAACAAAAAACCGGGGCGTCCTTGCGGACGCCCCGGTATCGAATCTACCGAGCTGTGGGCACGCCGTCGGCGATGCCACAGGGCTCAATACATGTCGTAATCGCCACCGTGGCCAGCACCACCGGCCTTCGGCTTCGAGTCCTTCGGTTTTTCGGCGATCAGGGCATCGCTGGTCAGCAGCAGCGTCGACACGCTCGTGGCGTTTTGCAGCGCCGTCCGCGTGACCTTCGCGGGATCGATGACGCCCGCCTTGACGAGATCTTCGTACTCGTTCGAGGCGGCGTTGTACCCGAAGTTGCCGCTGCCAGCGAGCACCTTCTCGCACACGATGGAACCGTCCTGTCCGGCATTCGACGAGATCATCGTCACCGGAGCACGGCAGGCACGAACCACAATATTGAAGCCGACCGTCTCGTCTTCCGAGAGTCCCTTCGGCTTCACCTGCGAACTGGCCCGCAGCAGGGCGACACCGCCGCCTGGCAGAATGCCCTCTTCCACGGCAGCCCGCGTCGCATGGAGCGCGTCCTCGACCCGGGCCTTCTTCTCCTTCATCTCGCTCTCGGTCGCGGCACCGACATTGATCTTCGCCACGCCACCGGCGAGTTTCGCCAGCCGCTCCTCCAGCTTTTCGCGATCGTAGTCGCTGGTCGCGGCTGCGATCTCATGGCGGATCTGCTCGATACGCGACTTGATGGCAGCGGTTTTGCCGGCGCCCTCGATGATCGTGGTGTTGTCCTTGTCGACGATCACTTTCTTGGCCCGACCGAGTTCGGCGAGGCCGAGATTCTCGAGCTTCATGCCGAGGTTCTCGAACACCGCCGTCGCACCGGTGATGATCGCGATGTCTTCCATCATCGCCTTCCGTCGGTCGCCATACCCCGGAGCCTTCACGGCGCACACCTGGAACGTGCCGCGGAGCCGGTTGATCACGAGCGTGGCCAATGCCTCGCCGTCGACCTCTTCCGAGACGATCAGCAGGGGCTTGCCGGCGTTCACGACTGCTTCGAGCAAGGGCACGATGTCCTTGACGCTCGAAATCTTCTTTTCGAACACGAGCACGTAGCAGTCTTCGAGCACGCACTGCATCTGCTGCGGGCTGGTGACAAAGTACGGGGAGAGGTAGCCGCGGTCGAACTGCATGCCCTCGACCCACTCGACCTCGGTCTTCAGGCTCTTGCCCTCGTCGACCGTGATCACGCCGTCCTTGCCGACCTTGTCCATTGCCTCGGCGAGCAGTTCACCGATTTCCGGGTCGTTGTTGGCGGCGATCGATGCCACCTGGGCCATCTCCTTCTTCCCCTTGACCGGGATCGACATCTCCTTGAGCTTGCCGGCAATGTCCTCGACCGCCTTCTCGATACCCGCCTTCATCTGGATCGGATTGACCCCGGCAACGACGGCCCTCAGTCCTTCATTGAAGACGGCCTCGGCCAGCACGGTCGCCGTGGTGGTGCCGTCACCCGCCACATCGCTGGTCTTGCTGGCCACCTCGCGCACCATGCGGGCGCCCATGTTCTCGTAGACGTCCTCGAGATCGATTTCCTTGGCGACGGTCACGCCGTCTTTGGTAACCGTGGGCGAGCCGAAGCTCTTTTGCAGGATGACGTTGCGGCCCTTGGGACCGAGCGTCACCTTGACGGCGCGGGCCAGTTTCGCGACACCGCGCCGCATTGCTTCACGCGCTTCCTGATCGAATGCCATCATCTTGGACATGGGTCAAATCTCCTCGGAAAGGTTTCTGTTTGAAAAGCTGGTCTGGATTGTCTGACTTGATCGTGGCAAAAGGCTTGAACCGGGCGGGACTGCAAGTCTGGCTGGGCCAAATGACGTTCACGTGGCAGGCAACTGGCAGTCTGGAGGAAGATCAGCCGAGTACTGCGAGAATATCGTCCTCCCGCATGAGCAACAGTTCATCATCGCCCACCTTGAACGCCTCGCCGGCGTAGCTGGTGAACACGACGCGGTCGCCCGGCTTCACCTGAAGGGGGTGACGCTGTCCCTTGGAGTCGAACTTGCCCTCGCCGACGCTGACCACGGTGCCGCGGGCTGGCTTGTCCTTGGCGGAATCTGGCAGAAGGATGCCACCGGCGGTCTTCTGTTCGCTCTCCTCGCGTTCGACAACGACGCGGTCACCCAGCGGGATCAGACTTGACTTTTTCTTGGCAGGCTTGCTCGCGGTGGCTGTCATAATCGAAACCTTTCTGCAGCAAAGTGGGGGAAGGAGGAAAACGTTCCAACCGTTGAATCATGGTTGGCGATCGGGTTTGGGATCCCTGGCTTGTTATTCTGGCGATCGACCGGCGTATGCGAGGCGATTGCCACAGGGACCGGGTTTTGCCGACTGCCTGCCGGATCCGGAAACCATCAGACAGGCTCCACGGGAAGAAGCAACTGGCGCGCCAGTTGGCCGCAATTTTAGGTGATCGTGAGTGGACCCGTCAGAAACTGTGGGGTTGCCCGCCAAAAAGGCTCCTCCCCCCTGCAATCGCCTCCAGTCGCCAGCCACTGCCAGTTTGGCAGTGCAGGCCCTTGGGTGGGCGGTTATCGCCCCCGCAACCTCATGGTAAATGGCTGGCCAAACGGCTAGTCTCAGTGTCCCGCCGGGATACTGCCGCCCCCATCTGATTGGATGGGTGGCCGCGTGATGGATTTCAACGAGAGTCTGCATGGCAACGCATCGTCGGATCGACGTCTCGAAACTGGGCGACGTCACGATCGTCAAGTTCCTGGACAAGAAAATTCTTGACGAGGCGAGCATCCTGGAACTCGGCGCTGAACTGTTCGGACTTGTGGAATTGGAAAATCGTAAGAGTCTCCTGCTCAACTTTTCCGGAGTCGAATTCCTCTCCAGTGCCGCGCTTGGCAAACTGATCACGCTGGATCGCAAGGTCAAGTCGAACAAAGGACGAATGAAAATGAGCAACATTCGCCCGGAGATTCTCGAAGTGTTTCAGATCACGAAACTCAACAAAATTTTTGACATCCGCAAGGACGAAGCCGAGGCGATCTCGGCTTTTGCGTGAGCGTCGCGGCCGACGTGGGCGGCTACGTCTGAGGGAGAAGCGATGCCACACCAGAAACCGACTGCGGACCCAGCAGCGCCGACACACGAGTCGACGGATGCCGCTGCATGGCATCGCGAAATCGAACTGCCCAGTGAACGTGGTGCGAGTCGGCTGATCACGGAAGATCTTCTCGAGCAACTGGGGGCCCATGGCTGGTCGCCATCGGACATCTTTGCGATTCATCTGGCCGCCGAGGAGGCGATCGTCAACGCAATCGTGCATGGCAACAAACTCGACCCTGGCAAGGTGGTCCGGGTGGCCTGCCTGGTTTCTCCGACCCTCGCGCGGATCGAGGTGGCCGACGAGGGGCCCGGCTTCGACCCCGGCTCAGTGCCCGACTGCCGGCTGGAAGATCGGCTCGACGCCCCAAACGGGCGCGGCGTCATGCTGATGCGCACGTTCATGACCCGCATTGAATACAACGCCCGTGGGAATCGCGTGCTTATGGAAAAGCAGCGATCGCCCGTGGAGGAATGACTTTCTACACCCTCGGAGGGTAGTGTTTTCCCTGTCGCCGCCCGCGACCGGCGCCGCCCGACCCCATCGATTTCCGTGTCGATTCTGCTATTTTAAGGTTCTTCTTCCCCGATAGCTCAACGGTAGAGCGGCCGGCTGTTAACCGGTAGGTTGTAGGTTCGAATCCTACTCGGGGAGCTAAGCCATCTCGGCAACGAGTGGCAGTCAGAGGCAGGAGGTGGCAAAACCTTCTGCCTCTCGGCGTTTCTGGAGGTTGTGGGGGTGGGGCGTTTCCCGATCTGCCACTCGCTGCCACCCCCTGCCACGAATCTTTACGTCGCTTTTTACGTCGCTTTTTACGTCACCCCCCAAAAGCGAACTCTTACGGCGACGAGAGGAAAAAAGGACTCGAACCTCTACGAGTAACTGGCACGATGGGTCGGCTCAACGTGAAGGTCGTGCCGGGATCATCACGAGACCAGATCGTGGGCTGGTTGGGTGATGCCTTGAAGATCAAGGATGGCACCGCCAGAGAAAGGGCGAGCCAACGAAGCGGTCGTAGAGCTTCTCTCCATGAAGCTCGGCATCAGCACCGACGACATCGAGGTCGTCAGCGGTCACTCGTCATCGTCCAAGGTGATCGCCATCACCGGCATGGACCACGGGGCGATCAAGAAGGCTTTCGATTAGCCGCCCTCTAAGCCGCCCCGTGTGCAGGCGGTTCCTGCTTTTGATCCGCCCCAACTGCTCGACGGAAGTGCTCGTCGGTCACTTGGTTGTAGTGGGCGTTCGCAACCTTAACGGTATGACCCAACCATGCTGCAACGACATGGGCTGGGAAGCCTTGGGTGAT
>JBIIMX010000186.1:0-6467 GCA_044337765.1 Pirellulales bacterium
ATGATGGCCCTCGTCAGGAATGCCCCGGGCCCAGACTCCGGACGTTCGCGACGTACGGTGCCATGCCGAACGGGTGACGCCCTCAATGGGCACGCCACCCTTCCGAAAAAGCGTGCAGTATCTGGGGGATTTGCGCAAGCGGGGACCCTTGGAATCCCGCCCGATCCCCGCGTTGCCCCCCAGCCTACCAACCCAATCGCGGCGACCTGCAAATAGCTTCACGGACGCGGCGATTTGGTCCCGATTCTAGGGGTTAGGGCGATTGTACCGGGTTCTTCGTGCGCATCGGCCAAGCGATTCATGCACAGCAGTGCCAGCATTCCATCGACGCGGATCAGGGCTCGTTGGCTGCTCGCGGTGGCCTGCACGCTGGCCATGACCGGCTGCACGCCGTTGGGCCAGTATTGGCGCAATGCCATGAAGGTCGGACCCAACTACCTGCGGCCGCCGGCAGCGGTCGAAGGCGAGTGGATCGACGCGGCAGAACCGCAGATCAGGTCGCTCTCCGATATCGAGGCCCTCTGGTGGGAGCAGTTCAACGATCCCGTGCTCAATGGGCTGGTGCTGCAGGCCTACAACCAGAATCTCCCCTTGCGGGAGGCCGGCTTCCGCGTGCTTGCCGCCCGCGCGAGCTACAACATCAAAGTGGGCGGCTTTTTTCCGCAGTCTCAAGGTGCGATCGCGAGCTTCAACCGCATCCAGTTCAGCGAGAATGTCGGCGCCCTCTCGACCCTCTCGACATCGGCCTTCAGCGTCTTCAGCACCGGCTTCAACCTCTCCTGGGAGCTCGACCTCTGGGGCAAGATCCGCCGGGGCATCGAATCGGCGGAGGCCCAGTATCAGGCGAGCATCGAGGAATACGACGGCGTGCTCGTGACGCTCGTCGCCGATGTCGCGGATCGTTACACCGACTACCGCGTGGCCGAGAAGCAGGTCGCCGATCTCAAGCGGCTCGCGGAGATTCAGCGGCAGAGCCTGGCAGTGGCTACCGACCGCTTCCAGGGGGGCATCGCGACCGAACTCGACGTGCAGCAGGCGAGGCTCAACCTCGCCGAGACCGGCGCGAAAATCCCTGTCTACGAGCAACAGAGTCGGCTGGCTTCCAACAGCCTGTGCCTGCTGCTGGGCATGCCACCGGCGGAGCTTACGAGCCGGCTGGGACAACAAGACATCCCGCAACCGCCGGCGGTGCTCGAGGCGGGCGTTCCGGCCGACCTGCTCAGGCGGCGGCCTGACGTGCGTCAGGCGGAGCGGCTCCTTGCGGCGCAGAGCGCGCAGATCGGCGTGGCGGAGGCCGAGCTGTACCCCGCGCTCACGGTCAATGGGTATCTGGGCGTGTATGCCAACGAACTGGGCCAGCTCTTCGAGTCTGATTCCCTGTTCGGCTTTGTGGCGCCGGTCGTCGACTGGAAGCTGCTCAACTATGGCCGGCTCCTCAACAACATCCGCAAGCAGGATGCGTTGTTTCAGTCGCTCGCAGCCCGCTACCAGGAGTCGGTCTTGCGAGCCGGCCGGGAGGCGGAAGACGGCATGATCACGTTCCTCAAAGCCCGTGAGGCGGCGGCCAAGCAGCGCGAGGCCCTCGCTGCCGCGACTCGTTCCACGGCGCTTGTGCAGATCCAGTATCAGGAGGGCACCGCCGACTTCAACCGTGTGTTCGTGTTGCAGAAAAACGAGGTCGACCAGCAGATCAGCCTCAATGACGACGTGGGCGCCATGACGCATGGCATGATCCAGCTCTACCGGGCGCTCGGCGGCGGCTGGCAACTGCGGCTCGACGAACTGGCGGCCAGTGGGAATTGCTGCAAGCCGCTGCCGGCCGTCGAGGGAGGCCGCTGCGACGACTACATCGGCAAGCAGCCGCCGGCCGGCTTCGACTCCTGGTGCCTGTGGTGGGAATGGCTGCTGAAACGCAAGGCGCGGTAGGACGTCAGCCCCGGCCGGGAATCACGTTGCGCCGGGCCAACCCGGTGGAGCACCGCTGGAGCACGAAGAAAAACACCGGCGTCAGGAAGATGCCGAAGATCGTCACTCCCAGCATTCCGCTGAAGACCGACAGCCCGAGTGTGCGGCGCATCTCCTTGCCGGCCCCCTCCGCCACCACGAGCGGCACGACGCCCAGGATGAAGGCCAGCGACGTCATCAGGATCGGCCGCAGCCGCAGGCGGCAGGCCTCCACGGTCGCCTCCCGGAGCGGCCGGCTCTCGGCCACCAACTGCTTGGCAAACTCCACGATCAGAATCGCGTTCTTGCAGGCCAGCCCCACGAGCACGACGAAGCCGATCTGCGTGAAGATGTTGATGTCCAGGCCGGCCCACCAGACGCCGACCATCGACGACAGCAGGCACATCGGCACCACGAGGATCACCGCCAGCGGCATCGCCCAGCTTTCGTAGAGCGCCGCCAGCACGAGAAAGACGAGGACGACACCGAGTACGAAGAGAAACGTCGCGGTGTTTCCCGAGCGGATCTGCATGAAGGCCATCTCCGTCCAGTCGGTCGCCATCAGCGGCGGTATCGCGGCCTCCGCCTGCAACCGGTCGAAATGTCCCTTGACGATCGCAAGCGCCGAAGTGCTGCCGATCCCCGGACTCCGCTCCCCGTAAATCGCCGCAGCCGGATAGAGGTTGTAGCGCATCACCAGCGACGGACCGAGTCGATCGCGGACCTGGATCAAGGTCGTGAGTGGCACAGGCTGCTTGTCGGCGTTCAACACCTTGAGGCGTTCGAGCACCTGGCGGATGTCCTGCCGGTGGCTGCTGTCCGCCTGAATGTTGACCTGCCACGACCTGCCAAAGCGGTTGAAGTTGTTGACATAAAAGGAGCCCAGATGGATCTGCAGCGTCTGGAAAATGTCCTCTGTCGAAATGCCGAGCGCCGCGGCCTTGTCGCGGTCGATGTCGAGAAACAGCCAGGGCGTTGTGGCGGTGAAATTGCTGAACAAACCGCGAATGCGCGGGTCGTCGCTGCCGCTCAGCACGACGGCATCGGCCGACTCCTGCAACTGGGAGAGGCCGTAGTCGCCCCTGTCCTCCACCACCAACTTGAACCCGGCCACCGACCCCAGCCCATCCACCGGCGGCGGCCCGAACACCTCCACCCGTTCCTCGTCGCTCGTCGACTGCCACTCGGCGCGGAGCCGCCGGGCAATTGCGTCGGAAGAGAGCTCGCCGCCTCGACGTTTGTCGAACTCCTCCAAAAGCAGATACATCGATCCCCAGTTCGACGCATTGCCCCCCAGCACGACCGACTGGCCTGCGACCGACACGACGTGCGCGACACCCGGTTCGGCGAGCGCCCGCTGCTCGAGTCGCTCCATGACCTTCGCCGTCCGCTGGGAGCTGGCCCCGTCGGGAAGCGTCACGTTGACGATGAGAGAGCCCTTGTCCTGCTCCGGTATGAATCCCACCGGCACGACCGTGAACACGAGCCCGGTGAGGAAGAGCAGGCCTGCATAAACGAGAAGAATTGGAATCGATACTGTCAGCGACGCCCCGACGACCGCTGCATAGCCACGGGTGAGCAGCCCAAACAAAAAATTGAAGCTCCGGAAGAACCAGCCGGCGACGAGGCCAAGCGAGCGGTCGATGATGTCGGGCGAGGCTCCGTGAGGCTTGAGCAGAATCGCCGCGAGCGCGGGGCTCAGTGTCAGGGAGTTCAGGGCTGAAAGCACCGTCGAAACGGCGATCGTGAGGGCGAATTGCCGGAAAAATTGCCCGACGATTCCCGAGATGAAACCGCATGGAACGAAGACCGCGCAGAGCACGAGCGCGACGCCGATCACCGGTCCGGTCACCTCCTCCATCGCCTTGTAGGAGGCTTCAGTGGGGGACAGCCCCTTCTCGATCCACCGCTCGACGTTCTCCACCACAACGATCGCGTCGTCGACGACGATGCCGATCGCCAGCACGAGGCCAAAGAGGGAGAGATTGTTGAGGCTGAAGCCCAGCCCCGCCATAAACGCGAAGGTGCCGACGATCGCCACCGGGACCGCGATCAGGGGGATCAGCGTGGCCCGCCAATTCTGCAGAAACACGAGCACCACGATGGCCACGAGAATGATCGCGTCGCGAAGCGTCTTGAGCACCTCCGCCTTCGACTCCTCGATGAAGGGCGTCGTGTCGTAGACGACCTGCGCCTTGAGTCCGGGGGGAAACCGCTCGCCGAGCGATGCCAGTGTCGCCCGTACGCCTGCGGCCGTGCGGATCGCATTGGAGCCGGGCAGTTGGTAGATGTTCATGCCCACGCTCGGTTCCCCGTCGAGCCGGCAGGCCTGATCGTATTGTTGGGCGCCGAGTTCCACGCGGGCGATGTCGCGGAGTCGCACGATCACCGAGGCCACCTTCCCCGAGGCCGCCTCCATCTCCTTGACGACCACGTTGCCGAATTCGTCGGCCGTCACGAGCCGGCCGATCGCGGCGAGCGGAATCTGAAACGCCTGGCCGGCGGGAGCCGGCTCCTGGCCGATGCTGCCGGCAGCCACCTGGAAATTCTGCCGCTCGAGGGCCTGTTGGATGTCGGAGGGCGTCAGGGCCACTGCCGCCATCTTCTCGGGATCGAGCCAGACCCGCATCGAGTAGTCTCGCTGGCCAAGAAAATCGACGTCGCCCACCCCCTCGACCCGCAGTAACTCGTCGCGGATCTGAATGGTGGCGTAGTTCGAGAGGAACGTCTCGTCGTAGACGGGCCTTCCGGCGGCGTCTCGTGTGGAGGTGAAGTTGACGATCATCATCGCGGCGGGGGATTTTTTCAGCACCGCAACGCCCTCCCGCTGCACGATCTCGGGCAGGATCGGCATCGCAAGCGTGACGCGAACCTGCGTCAGCACCTGGGCCATGTTGAGGTCGGTGCCCGGCGAAAACGTGACGATGAGCCGGTAGCGGCCATCGTTGGTGCACTGCGAGTTCATGGAGAGCGCGTTCTCGACGCCGCTCACCTGCTGTTCGATCGGCGCGGCGACGGTGTCGCGGACAAGCTCGGCATTCGCGCCGGGGTAGATGGTCGACACCTCCACCGTCGGGGGCGCGATCTCCGGATACTGCGTCGTGGGGAGCGTGTAATAGGCAACACCACCGCACAGGATGAGGACGATGGAAATGACCGACGCAAAAATCGGCCGCGCGATGAAAAAGCGTGCGATTGTGTTGGTCTCCCACGGAAGAGGACACGATCATAGGCGATTCGGCCGATCCGACCCAAGCCGGTCAAGCCGTTGGCGACGGCTTATCCATGCCGTCTGAGCCGCGCCGCAAACCGTTGGAGCACGGCGAAGAAGACCGGTGTCAGGAAGATGCCAAAGATGGTCACGCCGATCATGCCGCCGAACACCGCCACGCCCAACGACCACCGCAACTCCTTTCCGGCTCCCTGCGCCACCACCAGCGGAAACACGCCGAGAATGAAGGCCAGCGACGTCATCAGGATCGGCCGCAGCCGCAGCCTGCAGGCGGTGAGCGTGGCGGTGCGGATATCCTGCCCGTGCATGACCAGTTCGCTGGCGAACTCCACGATCAGGATCGCATTTTTGCTGGCCAGTCCGACGAGAACAACGAGCCCCACCTGGGCCAGGATGTCGATCGGCAGCTTTGCAATCGCCAGCCCCACGATCGCACCAACCAGACACAGCGGCACGACCAAGATCACGGCCAGTGGCTGAACCCAGCTCTCGTAGAGGGCCGCCAGCACGAGAAACACCAGTGCGATCCCGAGCACGAACAAGATGCCGGCCGTATTGCCGGCCAGCATCTGCAGCAGAAAGACCTCCGCCCACTCGTAGGAAAAGCCGTCGGGCAGAAGGCGTGCGGCGGCCGTGTCGACCTTGTCGATCAGCACATCCCCGCCCTGAGACGGATTCGGCATGCCCACCACTGCTGCGGCGGGAAAAAGGTTGAATCGCATCGAAAGCGCCGGCCCAAGGTCATCCCGGACCGTCATCACGGTCGCCAGCGGCACCGCTTGCCCGCCGGCAGTTTTCACCTTGAGGTCCTGCAGGGCCTTCACGCCGCCGCGGAAGGCGGCATCGGCCATGATCTTGACCTGCCAGAACCTGCCAAAGCGGTTGAAATTATTGACATAGAGCGACCCGACATACATCTGCAGCGTTTCGAAGACGGAGGCGATCGGTATTTCGAGCGTGCGGATCTTGGCCCGGTCGATATCGAGAAACATCTGCGGTGAGTCGGCCCGGTAGTCGCTCAGCGCGAAGGGGAGCCGCCAGCCCTGCATGTCGGCGACAAAGCGATCGGTGGCATCCTGCAGTGCTGCCGGCCCGTGATTCCGCCGATCCTGGATATAGAACTTGAAACCACCGGCCACCCCGAGCCCCTTCACCGGCGGCGCCGGATAGACACCGATGATCGCATCGGGAATCGCCGCCGCGCAGCGCTCCCGCATGGTCCGCATGATCACGTTGGCCGCTTTTTCGGGCGACCGTCGCAGTTCGAAGGGATCGAGCACGAGAAAGGTCG
>JBIIMX010000187.1:0-6444 GCA_044337765.1 Pirellulales bacterium
AGGTCGGTGCAGCCCTCGCCCATCGCCGTCCACTGTGTCGTCAGCCCGTTGTCCGATTGCCAGAGCATCGTGTCCCGCAGGCTGGTCGTGAGCACGTGGGGAGCGAGCGTCGCAAGGGCCGAGAGTGGATCCTCGAGCGACCAGCAGGCGTTGCCAGAATCGAAGTTCACGCCGACGTAATCGGGGCCTGCCGCCTCGACGAGCGACTTCAGTTCCCGCGACTGCATGTCCCCGGCATGATTCTCGACCGCGATCTTCACGCCACTGTCGATCGCCCTGGCACGCTGGGACTGCAGCACCACGACCGTGTCGGCAATCCGCGCCTGAATGCCGCCATCGGAGAGACGGTCTTCATGGTTTCCAAGGATCACGCGGAGCGCCGATGAGCCCAAGGCCTTTGCCATGCGAATGCCGAGCGCCAGATGCTCTTCGGCGCAGCCCCAGTCGTGCTTGTATGTCTTGGAAGACGGGCAGATGCTCCACGATCCCAATGCGATGGCGACGCCGCGATCCTCGCCATAACGGCGGATGTCTCCGAGCGAGGCGTCGTCGAAGCGGCCCTCGAAGGGGCCAAAGTCGGTGATGAAGAGGGAGTCGCACCGCAGCTTTTCCGCATGGTCGACGAGTTGGCGCGCGTTCCACTTGAGCGCCCGAACGGCGAAGTTGTCGAACCCCAGCGGAATGCCACGGCGGCGGACGTCGGCGTGAGCCAGTGGTGCGGCTGCAAGAGCCGTCACGGCCGAAAGAAATCCGCGGCGGGAGGCCTGCCATGGCGACATGAAAAACCTCTCGTTCACAGCTTGGGCTTGGCTGGGATGGTGGGCGGGAGAAAGTTCGGGCTGCCGGCCGCCTTCACTCTCCGCATGTAGACTTTGTCGCCGCAGGTGGCCAAGAGCGTGGCGAAGTCCGGCCCCCCGAAACAGAGGTTGGAGATTTTGCCGTTCGGAGTGGGGATGATGCAGTTGACCCGCCCCGCCTGGTCGCAGACCTGGATGCCCATCTTGGTCGCCACCCAGAGCCTGCCATCGCGGTCGACCCGCATCCCGTCAGCGCCGCTGTCGTCTGCCGTGTCGGGCACGTGCAGGTGATAAAAACGCTGCTTGTTGACGAGCGTGCCGTCGCCATTCACCTGGTAGCTCCAGACCCAGTGGCTGCGGCTGTCGGCCACATAGAGCAGGCTCTGGTCGGGCGACAGGCAAAGCCCGTTTGAAAACTTCAGCCCGGTATCGACGACGGTGTCGGTGTACGTGCCGCCGCCGGCAGGCTTGAGGCAGTGAATCTTGCTGGGTGACTTCCCATCCCAGCCCGGCTCGGTGACGTAGACCATTCCCGCGGCGTTGACGACGACATCGTTGCCCCTCCAGCCCTCCGCAAGCTTTGTCGGCTGCCGAGCCGTGTCCCAGGCGAGGATGGCGACATCGCCGCCGCTTGCCGCCACGAGCCGGCCATCCGGGTGGAAATTCTGTCCGTCTCCGCGGTGCGAATCGGCGAGCCAGACGTCCGCCTTCCAGTCGGGCGTGATCCGGTAGGTCTTCCCGTCGCCCACGTCGTTGAAAAACAGGTCGCCCTTCGCGTTGGCCGCCGGCCCCTCGGTGAACCTGTAGCCCTCTCCGACGAGCCGCCAGTCCTCGCCCGGAATCAGTATTTCCTGGAGTTGCGGGCTGCCCGCACCCTTCGCAATCGGCTGCGGCCACTCACCCCACAGCCATGCGAAGGCCTCCGGAAACAGCTCGGTGGCCTGCTTGTTGTTGTGGCCGCCGTCGCCCCACGCGTGCCGCGAGTCATATCCGGCGAATGCCAGCGACCGCTGCATGGCCTGGTTGGCCATCCACCAGTCGCCGGCGTAGATGTTGAGATCGTTCGAGCCATCTTCCAGGAAGATCCTCAGCGGTTTCGGCTCGAACTTGCGGACCAGCGTCGAGTAGGCATGTCCGCCGCGGAGGCCGACATACGTGCCGATGCCGCTGTAGACCCGCGAAAATGCGTCGGGCCTCTCCCACGCGGCGGTAAAGGCGGCGATCGCACCGCTGGAGGTGCCACCGATCGAACGGTCGTTGCCGTTCTTTGAGAGCACGAGCGGTCGGCCGTCGGCGGTTTTCCTCGTTTCGACTGCGGGCAGGATTTCCTCGAGCAGAAACCGGGCGTACTCGGGGCCCAGGCCGTCGTATTCGAAACTCCGGTTGAAGCGGGCGAGAGCTTTGTCCGTGGCGGCGGGCACCACTCCCGGCTTCACGAACACGCCGATCATCACGGGAATCTTCTTCTCGGCGATCAGCCGGTCGAAGACCGCAGGGGCGTTGAATTGGATGCCGTCCTGGTTGACATGCACGCAGGCCGGGGTCTTGCCGTCGTACTGCCTCGGCACGTAGACCGAGACCTCCCGGGTCGTGCCAGGGAAGATCGTGCTCGTGTCCAAGGTGAAAGAAAAAACCTCCCCTTCCGGCGGAGCATCGGCTGCCGGGGGCGATGCGGGCGGTGCTGCTGCAGGAGCCTGAAAGGCCACGGTGCGAGCCGTCACCGGGGACGCGGTGGCGGCAGCCGGCGGCTGCCGCTTCTCGATCCGGTAGACCGCCTTGTCGGTACGGAGATAGATCGCCCGGTCGACGGCCGCTGGTGTGGCCATGATCTGGCCCTCGAGCTGGTTCGTCGCCTCGAGCGCGAAGGTGCGGCCGGGCTTGATCACGAATGTCGCTCCATCCCGGTTGCCGACGTAGATGCGGCCGTCGGCCAACAGGGGCGATGATGAGAAGTTGCCCCCCAGCCGTTCCGACCAGACCGGGACGCCTGTCTTGGCGTCGAGGCAGGTGGCCACCCCCTTGTCGCTCACCATGTAGAGTTCGTCGCCGACGACGAGCGGCGAGGACATGTTGGGCGCCCCCTTTTTCTCTCGCCAGGCGATGGAGGGGGCGGCGGCGGCGTCGCCGAGTTTCACGGCAAGCAGTTCGGGCTGCATGAAGCTCGTGCTCAGGTAGAGCAGCCCGTGGGCCGTGACGGGCCGCGGCACGATCGAGAAGCCGAGCACGCCGTAGCTCATCTTCCAGAGTTCTTTTCCTGTGGCGGGGTCATAGCCGTAGAGCCAGTCGGCAGCTGGTGAGAGGAGCACGTCGCGGCCGCCGAGGCTGAGCACCAGCGGCGTTCCATAGGCCTTCTTGAGCTGCGGGTCGCTGCGGAGTTCGCCGCTGCGAGGCGTCTTCCAGGCCACCGCTCCGGTGGCCGCTTCGAGGGCGACGATCGACTGCGTGTCGCTGCCGTCGCAATGGAAAATGAGCTTGTCTTTCCAGAGCAGCGGAGTGCTGCCGGGGCCGTTCTCGTGGTTGAGCCGCTGGTCGCGATTGGTCCAGACGACCTTCGCTGCGCGTGTGTCGACGCACGCGGTGCCAAAATCGCCGAAGTGGCAGTACAGCCTGCCGGCCGCGAGCACCGGTGACGGGGAGGCGAAAGAGTTGAGCGAGTGGATGGGCTGCGGATTGTCCGCGACGATGAGTTCGATGTCGTGCAGCAGTTTTCCCGAGTCGCGGTCGACGCAGACGGCATGCAGCGATACCGGGCCGGAGATGTTGAGCGGCTGTTTGCCGGTGTTGGCCTCCTGCCACTTTTTCTTCTCTGCTTCAGAGGCAACGCTCTCGATCGCATTGGTCATCCAGACCTGGTTGCCGTCGATCACCGGCGACGACCAGGCCCGTCCGACCAGAGGTGTCTTCCAGGCGATGTTTTCCGTTTCGCTCCAGGTGACCGGCAGGTCGTGGACCGCGGCGGCATGGCCTTGGCCATCGGGGCCCCGCCACTGCGGCCATTCGACGGCCGTGGCACGATCGCAGACGGCGATACCGAGCGCCGCGGATAGGAGAACCAATCGCGCGGCGGGCTTGTGGAACGAATGCATCGTTCGGCTCCGTGTGACGACGAATCCAAGCCCAGAGCATCTCTCATACCGCCGAACCCCACAAGCCGCGTCCTGCTTTCGCCAACCCAGGCGCCCTGTGACGCGGTCCGTCAGTGCGTCGCTCCCGCGGTCTCTGCGGGGCTTTCTCCGAACGACCGGGGCTGGCCGGTGGCCTCCAGTACCGACAGCCAGAGGTCGCCGTCGGGGGCCACCTGATTGCGGTGGCTCACCGCCAGCGGGATCGGGATGTGCACGAACCGGCCATGCCAACGGCCCACCACCATCTCCGTGCGGCCCGCCATCGCCGCGTGCACGGCGTTCTGGGCGAGCCGCAGACAGTAGACGCTGTCATAGGGATTGGCCCGCACACTGCGGATGATGTAGCTCGGGTCGATGTACTTGAGGTTGAGTTCCACGCCAGCCGCCGCGAAATGGTCGGAGATCCGGGCCTTGAGCAGGAGCCCCACATCGAGCAGTTTCCGATTGCCCGAGGCGTCATGGCCGCCCATGGCATCGGCGATCAGGTCCTGCCCGGCACCCTCGGCCGCCACGATCACGGCATGGCCGCTTCGGTTGACCCGGTGGAGGAGGTGGTCGAGCAGGCCATGCGGGCCGTCGAGCTGAAAGGGCACCTCCGGAATGAGCACGTAGTTGGCGTCGGGTTCGGCCAGCGATGCGTAGCAGGCGATGAAGCCGGAGTGACGGCCCATCAGCTTCACGAGCCCCACCCCGTTGGGAGACGCCTTCGCCTCGACATGGGCCGATTGGATCGCCTTGGTCGCCTCCCCGAACGCGGTCTGGAACCCGAAGCTCTGGTCGATGTAGGGGATGTCGTTGTCGATCGTCTTGGGCACGCCTACGACGGCAATTTTACCGTCACGGGCGGCGACAGCGGCGGCAATCTGCATCGCACCCCGCAGCGTGCCGTCGCCACCGATCACGAACAGGGCGTTGATGTTCATCCGCTCGAGGCAATCGACGATCTCCTCCGGATCCTGCCCGCCCCGCGACGTGCCCAGGATCGTTCCGCCGTCCTCGTCGATGTTGCTGACCACGGCCGGTGTGAGCTCGACGACGTCGTGGGCGTACTTCGCCACGAACCCCTGATAGCCGTTGCGAAATCCGTAAATCCTGCGGACACCGTAATGGAACGTGAGCTCCATGACGATTCCGCGGATCACGTCGTTGATGCCGGGGCAGAGGCCGCCGCAGGTGACGATGCCGACCCGCATCTTCGAGGCGTCGAAGAAGATCTTGCGCCGCGGGCCGGCCGGTTCGAAGCCGGGCAGTTCCTCGAGCGTGCAGCCGCTATTTCGCACGAGGCTCGCCGTGTCGTGGAAGAGCACGCGATCGTCCTCGCCGACGTAATGAACGGTGGTTCGCCGGGTTTCGAGCATCGGTTTCAGCGGCGAGTCGATCCGGCATGGCCCGAGCGTTTTGACCACGAGGTCGGCGGCGGTAGTCACTGGTGTGTCCCTGAGGTCATCGGAGGGGAGGTCGTGGGTTGTGCACCACCGTGGACGGCAGAAGTCTCGTCGCCGGGGCGAGGATACGCCCAAGGCTCCTCGAACTTCCGCCGCTCCCCGGCTACCCGGTGGTCCGCATGCCGGCGGCGATGCCCTGCACGCAGAGTCGGAGGAGATCGCGGATCGATTCGTCATCGGGCTGCTGCCGCCGCCGCCTCATGAATTCGATCTGAATGAGATTCAAAGGATCGATGTATGGGTTGCGTGCTTCAATAGACCGCTGAAACCAGGGCGTGGTGGCGAGCAGTTCACCCCCGCCGACGATGTCGAGAATCGCCTGCCGGGTACGGTCGCGCTCCGCGGCGATCCGCTGCCAGATGGGGCGGCGGATGGCGGCGTCGTCGACGAGTTCCGAATAGCGCTGGGCGATGTACATATCGGCCTTGGCCAGCGCCAGCGTGGCGTTGTCGATCGTGGCCTGGAAGAACGGCCATTGGCGGTACATGTCGCAGACGTTCTGCCACGCATGGCGGTCGTCGTACTTCACCTCGACAAGCGCCGTGCCGAGACCGTACCAGGCGGGGATCATGCAGCGGCTCTGCGTCCAGGCGAACACCCAGGGGATGGCGCGGAGGTCGTCGAGCGTCCGTTCGCCACGGCGGCGGGAGGGCCGCGATGCGATCGGCAGGGTTTCGATGTCGTCGATCGGGGTCGTTTCGGAGAAATACTTGATGAATCCCGGCTGGTCGACGAGTTCGCGGTAGACCGTCCACGAGCGTTCGGCCATGCGTGCGGCCACGTCGGTCCATTCCCGTCGCGGTTCGCTCCGACGCACGCTCGAGGCGACGAGCGTCGCCCATGACACCTGTTCGAGATGGCGGCAGGCGACCTCGGTGTCGTCGTAACGCTCGGCCAGCACTTCGCCCTGTTCGGTGAGGCGGAGGCTGCCGTCGAGCGTCTCGGGAGGGAGCGAGAGAATGCCCCTCGCGGCCGGCCCGCCGCCGCGGCCGAGCGAGCCGCCCCGGCCGTGAAAGAAGGTGAGGCTGACGCCGCGTGCCGCGGCGGTGACGTGGAGGCTGCTCTGGGCGGCCTGCA
>JBIIMX010000011.1:0-22312 GCA_044337765.1 Pirellulales bacterium
CGGCTCGACAGCAAGCGATGCCACCGCGGCAGGCGGCGCTGGCTCCGGCTCCACCGACGGCTCGGTGGGCCAGGGCAGAGGGAGCGGCGAGCCAGCCGAGGCCGATGCGTGGAGTTGCGCGACGGGGAATGTGATGCCGGCCGCCCCGGTCGAGCCGTCGAAGAACCGCACGATGCCATCGCCGCCGCCCACGGCCACGGCCCCGTTCTTGGGGTGAAAGGCCACCGCGTAGGCCGGCGCGGCGGCAAGGTCGACGCGGGCGATCAGCTTCGTGGACGCCTCGCGGAAGGCATCGAACACCTTCCAGTCGGCCTCTGACCGCTGCGACCCCGCACCGCGAGTTTCCCCGGGCACCTTCGCCATGACGTCGAGGATATTCTTTGGCACATCCTGCTCGAGCCCATAGCTGCAGAGAACCAACTCTCCCTTGCCGTCGAGCGATCCGACCGCTGCAACACGTCTTCCGTCGGGCGAGAACCGTACGTTGAACACGCGGCCCGTCACGGGGAAGAGAGGAAAGATCAGATTGGCGTCGTCGCCGATGACCCGGGCGGAGTGGCGGTGGATGCGATACGCCCGCGGCAGGCCGTCGGCGCCGGCCACGACGATGTGGTCGAGGCTGGGGTGGCGATCGACTGCCGTCAGGCCACCCCGCAACGCTCCCGGCGTGATCGATGTGATGTTGTCAACAAACCGCTGTGTGGCCAGTTCCGTGAGCTTGACGGTCATGTCACGGCCCACGGAGATCACATGATCTCCCTTGGGCGCGAAGACCGTGTCGAGCACCCAGTCTTCGTGGGCTCCCTGATAGAGCACCTGTTCACCGGTCTCGACCTTGATGGCTCGCAACGTGTTGTCGGCGCATCCAAAGGAAATGAGAGAGCCGTCGGGCGACCATGCCCCGCCATAGACCGTGTCGAACGTCACGGGCACAGACCGCAGCAGACTGCCATCGGCCATGTTCCAGATCTGCACCTCGCCCATGCGGGCCGGGCTGCCGCCGGTGACGGCGAGCTTCGAGCCGTCGGGAGAGAATCGCACCCGTTCCACACGTTCAGCGAGGCCGACCAATCTTCTGACGGGCGCCTGCGGCACCTTGCCGTCCGTCACGTCGAAGAGGAGCACCTCGTGGAAGCCCGACACCGCCAACAGCGAGCCGTCGGGCGAGAAGTCGATGGACGTGATCACAGGCTGCCGGGAGTAGACCGGCGGGTGATCCTTGTCGACCCGCTGCCCTGCGCTGGCTGGGGTGTCGTCCTTCGCGCCCTGCGCGATCCACTGTCGGATCAATGCGATGTCGGCGGCGGCCAGCGGCTTTCCCGACTTGGGCATTTCCGCCTGGCCTGCGGCGTCGGGCGTGATCTGAGCGATCAGATGGCTCTCATCGGGCTTGCCCGGCACGATGCCCGGCGACCCAGAGTCGCCTGGTTTCAACGACATGGCGACATCGGTCATCACGTAGCCACCCTCGGCCTTCGCCGGCTGATGGCAGCCCTGGCAGTTGGCCTGCAGGATCGGGCGGATCTGTCGGTGGTAGCTCACCGGGGGCGGCGATGACTCGGCGGCCATAACCGCGGCCGGCTGACCGTTCCACGGCGATCCGAACCACAGGAGCGCGGCTACGAGGATGCCCAGAAGGTGGGCATGTGACCGCAAGCATTCGGGCACAATCTTCCGGAAGCCACGCATGAGAGGTCCTTTTTTTGAAAGACCGATGGTGGGCATTGCGCGACACGCAGCCTGTCTACCGAAGGCCTCCGCGTGTTTGCTGCGAAAGGGATCGAGGCAGACAAGGCTGGTCGCAGGACGACATGCCGGTAAATCTCGCACCCCCAAGTTTACCGTGCCTTCGAACGGGACGAAAGACGGGCCGAGAGGCTCAGCCTGTGGGGTTTGCGCGGGGAATCGGCTGTACCTGAGCTTCCAGAATCGGAATGTCAGAATCGGAGTGTCAGAATCAGAGTGTCAGAATCAGAGTGTCAGAATCAGAGTGGTCGGAGGGGCACCGGGGGCACGGAGGCGATCCAGCCCTCAAGCGGATCGAGGTCGGTCGGCAGTCCGTACGCCGGCAGCGCGGCGGCATGTCCCGCCTGCAGTCCGCAGATCACGGCGTCGAGCAGATCACCGCTGCCATCGGCGAGCAACCTTCGGCTCCATGCCGGCGTGATCTCGAGCACCGTGTCGAGCCCGGCCTCTCCGACCGTGAGGGCCCGGAGAATGGCCCGCCGGTTGGCGGCACGCTCGAGCGTCTGGTTCGCCGTCGCGTCGCTTTTGTACGACGTGCGGCAGACTTTTCTGGCCGTGAACCCCGGATAGGCCTCAAGCGCGATCCTGGGTTCGTTGACACCGGCGGCATGCGTGCCTGCCGTGCCGTGACGGTGTGCGGGAAAAACAAGCCCCGCTGCGAGCATGCGACCGATGCCCGCGTGCATCATCCAGGCGACAGGCGGGTTGGTCCAACGCATCGCGGGGCTCGATCCAGCAGGCTTGTCGGCTCGCCGCCAGGCGAACTTGTCCCCCTTGGGCCGCGCATCACACCAGCGTCGGAAGGTTGCGCGAAGCGATTCCCGTGGCTGCGAGCAATAGAAACGCACGAAGTCCGGCCAGTCGGTGGGCCATTCCTCATGCTCGATGAGCATCCGCGGCTGGCCGAACGGCAGATCGAAGCCCCCGAGCCACGGCCCGCGCTCCCGCAGCAGTGCTTCGTAGTCGCCGAGGCTTGTGACTGCGCGGACCTCTTCGAGACGATACGCAGGCAGCGACTCCCCGCGACTCCACCGGCCCACGGCCACGGTGATCGGCTTCCTGCGAGACGGAGCCGACGTGAAATCAACGCCCAGCACGAGGCTGCCATCGGCGAGGCTGCCTGCGGCTGGCAGAGGCTGCTGGCTGGTCACTGGCCAAATGCTCGGCTGCTCGTCTTGTCCGCGGCGGGGAAGTCGGCGGGCACCTGCAGATCCACTGTGCCCGTCGCGGCCCACTCGCTCCCACGCTGCAGGGCCGTGATGAATCCCACGCACTCCTGCGAGTCATTGCCATGTCCCATCGGCGTGTGGAAGACGCGGCCCTTGCCGTAGTGGATCGTCATCATCATCGGCTCGTGCCGTTTGGTTTTCGGCGAGTAGGCCGTGGCCAGCACCGCCATGCTTTCCGCGGGGCCGCGGAGGCTGTCGTAGAGTTCGTCATTGACATGCATCCACGTGGCGGGCATGCCCTTCGTGATCGGATGCTCCGAATCGCGGATCACGATGGCAAAGGCCGACTGCGGACCATGGCTGCCGCCCGGGCCTGGGGCCGTGTCGCGAACCAGTTTCCCGTCGTCGTTGTAGTAGACGTAAGGCCCGCTCTTTTCGGTGCGGCCGCCCCAGCCGCCGAGGCCGATCATCTTGTTGTACGCAGGCCATTCGGGGAATGCGTTGTCGGCGGCGTGCACGGCGACGAAGCCGCCGCCTCCACGCACGTAGTCGTCGAAAGCCGTCCGTGTTTCTGCGGGCCATGGGGCGGCGGCGTGGCCGAAGTTGCTCACCACGACCGCGTAGTTCCGAAAGGCCGGCTGGAATGCCGGATCCTCGCCCTTTGGCGCGTGGGTGACGACGTCCACCGTGAAGCGTCCCGAATCCTCGAGATACTTCTTCATCATCTTCGTCGTCTGCGGCCAGTTGGCGTGGTTGTTCTGCCCGTCGACGATGAGTGCACGCAGCGGCTCTGCCGAGAGGGCAGGGGAGACGACGGATGACAGGATCGTGCAGACCAGGACAAACAGCGAGCGATTCATCATAGTGGGAGAGCGATCGTCGCTTCAGGTCGTGTGGCTACAGGCTTTGTCTTCTTGTCAGGCTTGTGTCTTCAGTTCAGGTCGTGTGGCCGTCGACCGGCGGCACGATCCGCAGCAAACGGCCCGAGGTCTCGGCGGCCGGCACGTCCCGCAGATTGGCCGCCGGAGGAGCCGGCTCCACCGAAGGACCTGGCTGGGGCTGGGCGTTCAACTGGGGCTGGGCGTTCAGGGGAGCTATGGACGGGGCGGGAGACGGAGCGGCCGGCGTGGGGACAGCGTCCTTCGCCGTCGGCGTCGGAATGGTTTCGATCGGCCGAAGTTCGGCAGCGGGCGTGGCCGGCTTCTCGGCACGGACGGCGCCCGATGCCTGCGACGGCTTCGGATCGACATGCTGGAGATTCGACCCGGTCCAGCCTTCGGCAGCTGCCGGAGCGGCCCCGGCTGGCTTGTCGCTGAAGGTCTTCGTGGCGGTGGACTCTACAGGGGTGAGCGCGGGTGGCGCGACCGGTGCGGGGGCCACGGCAGGACGCGCAGCGGCGGCAGGAGCCGTGGTGACCGCACCTGTCTGCTGAACGGCGACTGGGATCGGGTTGCCGCAGGGATCGAGCGGAACCCGCATCACGACCGTCCGCGGTGAACGCACCGTGTAGGTGTAGGGCACCTTCTTCTCGACGACCCGCGGCACCTGGGCGGTCCGCTGTTCGGTCACATACTTCATGACCTGGATGCTTACCGGCTCCACGCGTTCTTCAGTGACGAACTTGCAGACCTGCACGGGCACCTGGCGGACCTGTTCCTCGGGCACCATCCGCACGGTCTGCACGGGCACCTTGTTCTCGACCCGCTCGACGACCTTGCGGACGGTCTGCACGGGCACTTGCCGGACCTGCTCCTCGGGAATCATGCGAACGGTCTGCACGGGCACCTGTTGCACGACCTGTTCGTCGACATACCGCACCGTCTGCACCGGCACCTTGCGGGTGACGACGCGGTTGACCATGGTCGTCTCCTGCACCTGCATCGGGGTGACGGTGGGCTGATAGACGCGGTTGACCTGGTTCGTCACCATGCCGGGGGTCTGCATCCAGGCGTAGCCGCCGCGTTGCCAGTACATCAAACCGTTGTACGGATTGACGACGTAGCCGCCGGGCGCGTAGCCCAGAGCCGTGGCACCTGGAGTGACGACGGGGGTGACCGTGTCAACGGCCTGACTCCCCATGGAATAGGTGGTCCGCATCTGGGTGACGGGTTCGGCGACCGTGTAGGCCTCTTCGCGCTCGCTCGTCTCGTAGACGGGCCGCTTCACGACGCTCACCTGCTGCTGCATGGCGGTCTCGTAGACCGGTTTCATGACGGTGAAACGCTCCTCGCGGGAAGCGGTCTCGACGATGTCGCGGGTGACGTCGTAGCTGCGGTCGACGATCTGTGTCTCGTAGACCGGCTTCATGACGGTGAAACGCTCCTCACGATTCTGCGTCTCCCAGACGGGGCGCTGCACCGTGTAGCGTCGCTCCTGCGTCTGGGTTTCCCAGACGGGCTTTTGCACCGTGTAGGTCTGCGTGTCGTAGACCGTCTCGTAGTTGACGCGGTAGGCCGTCATCTGCTGCTCGTCGTAGACAGTCTGGAAATCGAGTCGGTAGGTCTGTGTCGCAACCGGCGCGGCCGCGGGTGCCGCTTGTCCGCAGCACTGGGCTTGGGCCGTGTGCATCGCCAGCGGGGACTGCGGCGCGAGCACGAGTGCTGCGCACAGAACAGACTGCATCCTTCGGCGAGACGTGATCCGCTCAGCGGCGATCGACCGGCAGGAGTAAGCACGAAACAGGGACATGGGGGTTTCCTCTCCTCGAAAAAGATGCTTCGAGACTAATCCCTCGTACGCAGCCTTCAAGCAGTTTGTTGAGAAAAAATTGCTGTTTTTGGCCGGAATTCTGGGGTCAAAGTCGGCATGAACGCTCCAATCGGTCCATCTTACGGGGGCGGGAAAGGGGCGGCCCGCCGTGGACGCCCGCGGCCGCAATCTGGGCAGGGCAGGGAGGCGCGTGTTCAAAGCCCTGAGCGTGAGCGCCGGGACTCTCGTGATGGCGTCGGCAGCAGGGCCGCCGTGGCGTCAGAACCGGTGTCGGGTTTGTCGCGACGTCAGTCCATCCGGTCGAGGAACCGGCGGCTGCGGGCGTCGAGCCGCGACACCTGGGGAATCGTGTACCGCACGCCGACGCTGTCGGTGATGGAGGCGGACCCGTCGGCCGCATAGACGATGTCGTCGACATGGGCCACGGTGAAGCGACGCGGGCCGCGGTCCGTCGCCACGCTCCACTCCGTCGGCTCGCCGTCCGACACCGACTCGATCCTTTCGATTACCGGCAGAAATTCCCGCTGCGACAGCGCCGTTTCGAGCAGATCACGGAGCGGCTGGACGAGATCGGCCAGCGGATCGATCCAGGCCAGTTCGGCGCCGTCGGCGGCCACGATCACCACCGGGCCAGCCGGCGCGGAGACGGGAAACGCGCGGAGCACGTCGACATCGACGTGACGCTGTCCGACTGCGTCGACGAAGTCGAGGCGGCCGTGCGAGGCTCTTTCCAGCCGCCAATCGGGCGACGTGGCCGACGCGTGCGGAGCGGAAGCGGGTGGTTGTGCGGGCGATGTCATCGTGTTTCTCCGGTGTCAGACGCCGGCGGCCGCCTCCTCCGCGGCCTTCTGCTGGGCATGGTAGAGCCGTGCGTAGGCACCCTCGGCAGCGAGCAGCTCGTCGTGGGTGCCCATTTCCACGATCCGTCCATGGTCGAGCACGACCAGCCGGTTGGCCCGGCGAAGCGTGGAGAGGCGGTGGGCGATGGCGATCGTGGTCCGCCCCGCCACCAGTCGATCGATCGCCGCCTGGATGATCGACTCCGTCTCCGCATCGACCGCCGAGGTGGCCTCGTCGAGGACGAGAATCCGCGGATCGACCAGCAAAGCGCGGGCGATCGAGATCCTCTGTCGCTCTCCGCCGGAGAGTGAACCGCCGCGCTCGCCCACCCGGGAGTCATAGGCCAACGGCTGGGCGAGGATGAATTCGTGTGCGCCCGCGGCCCGTGCGGCCGTGACGATCCGTTGCCGCAAGGCATCGGCGTCGGAGGACGCGTCGGGGGGGCAGCCGTAGGCGATGTTCTCCGCGATGGTGCCGAAGAAGAGAAAGGGCTCCTGCAGCACGCAGCCAAGATTGCGCCGGTAGTCGGTGATCGAGATGTCGCGGAGGTCGTTGCCGTCGATCGTGATCGAGCCGCTCGATGGATCGTAGAAGCGGCAGACAAGGTTGGCGAGCGTCGACTTCCCCGACCCGCTGGTGCCGACCAGTCCGATCATCTCGCCGGGTTCGATCGTCAGGTCGATGCCGTGCAGAATTTCCCGCGCACCGTACCGGAAGTGGAGGTTCGAAATCTCGATCCGCCCCCGTACGCGACCGGGATGGATCGGCCGGGCCGCTTCGGCGACCGTCGGCTGGCAATCGAGAATGTCGAAGATCCGCTGGGCGCTGGTGGCGGCGCGCTGCGTCGCAGGCACCATGTGGATCATCGATTCGATGCGGCCGTAGAAACGGGAGATGTAGGTGAGGAATGCGGTGAGCATGCCGACCGTCACCGACCCGGAGAACACCATCCAGGCACCGGCCGCCCAGACGACGAGCAGGCCGATCTCGCTGAACAGGCTCACGAGCGGTCCGAAGAATGCCCAGACGACGTTCACGCGGTCGTTGGCATCGAGCACGCGGTCGTTGGCAGCGGTGAAACGGCCCACCTCGCGGGCCTCCTGAGCAAAAGCTTTCACCACGCGGATGCCGGGGATCGTGTCGGCCAGCACGCTGGTCATGTCGGCCCACGCCACGCTGGCCCGTGCGAAGCCGCGACGCAGTCCGGTGCGCACGGCGTAGACCAGCCAGACCACGAGGGGGAAGGGGGCGAGCGTGACGAGTGCCAGCCACGGATTGATCCAGATCAGCACGACGGACGTGAGCAGGACAAGCATCACGTTCGATGCGAATTCGATCACGTTGACCGACAGGAAGATGTTGATCCGGTCGGTGTCGCTACCGACCCGCGACATCAGATCGCCTGTCCGCTTGCCCGAAAAGAAGTCGAGCGACAGCGTCTGCATGTGCGCGTAGGTCTTCACCCTCAGGTCGGCGGCGATCCGCTCGCTCACCCATGCAAGTGTCCAGGAGCGGGCCCACGACAAGAGCCAGGCGGCGATGGCCGCCAGGGCCAGTCCGCCCAGGTACCACCAGACATGGGAAAACGGGATCGGCTCGCCGGCCTGCTTCGGGATCAGCACGCGGTCGACCAGCGGCATCGTGAGATAGGGGGGCACAAGTGTGGCGACGGTGCTGGCCAGCGTCAGGCAGATGCCAAGGATCGCCATGCCGGCATGGGGACGCGCGAAGGAAAGCACGCGGAAGAGCGCCCGCCACGACGTGCCCATGCCGCTGGATGCTGCAGGTTCGTCGTCGGAGAGCGATTTGCCGCTGGCGGGCGCGGCTGCCTCCGGCTGCTCCTCGGCGGTGCCGCTGGCGGCGCGGGATTGCTGCGGCTGTCCGTGAAGCCTTGCATCGAAGGCGTCTTCGAGGGCGTGCACGCCCTTGGCCCGGGCTGGCGTAAACAGCCACCGAGCGACCACGCGGCCGTGCTGCGACAGTTCGATTCGGCCTACCGCCGAACGCAGGTGGACATCGATGCTCGTTTCAGGGTCGAGCCGCCATGAGTGGGTGCCGCCGGCGACCGTGGGTTCGCCATCGGCCGACGCGGGAGAGTCGGCCAGAAGTCGGCGGTCCGTGAGCACGATCGCCCCATCGGAAAACTGCAGCTTCCCGTCGAGATCGAAGCGGCAGGAGGACACAACCTTCTCGCCTGGCTCCAGTTCAAACCGGTCGCCCGCTCCAGAAACTCCGGGAATTCCGGACGAGGGGCTGCCGCCGGCCGTGGTGGGAATTCGGGACTTGGAGTCGGGCATAGAAGGGCAACTGAACGAGGAGAGCTGCGGCGAATGGTGCGGAGAAATGGGTTGTGTGGCCCGAGGAAAGACGGTTTCCGACGGGTTTTCTACGCGAAAAGCGGACTGGAAGGTCCGAGCCACCGAACCAACAGAATCTTGCGTGGCTTGCCGAACATTCCTAGATTAACTTGGCGTTATCTGCTGAAACTAGTTGGAGCCCAGTTTGGAGCCCAGACTTGGAGCCCAGTTGGAGTCAAGAGTCCTGAACTCCATCGTTCTGTCGGTTTCCGCTGGCGTCGGGAAGACCGGCAGCGACTTGGACTGAAAAAAATACCATCCCACCGCTTTTTTGCCCTCCGTTTTGTTCCGAGAATTGTCATCCCTTCAATGAACGCGTCTCTGATCGCGGCTCTGATCGCGGTTCCGGAACAGGCTCGTGGCTTCATGTGCGCTGATTTTGCCTATGGGCTTCGCGGTCTGGGGAAATGGACGCCCGTTCGGCACGCAACGTGCATACCTTCAGTTTTTTTGGAAAAAGATTCGCACTCCTTGCAAGAGAGCGTAGACTTTTCCAAGCATCGTGCGAAGGTGGCTCAAGGCGATCAGAAAAGCCCGGCCACTCGATCACGGGCGATTGCTGCACGGCGAAGAGCCGGACAGCAGTTTGGTTGGAATCATGGTGCTGCGAGGAACGGGAACCGCAAGCGAACGCGCGTCCGTGTGGCGTGCGGCGGTGGAATCCGGCCCCGTGGCTTGGGACATCAGCCAATCCATGGCCACTTCGGCCTGTCGGTTGTTGGTCGGGAACTCTGTTCCCCAGTCGTTCATCTGCCTGCCTGCGAACTTCGTGTTCGCCAGAGGCACTTCTCCCGCGGCCCCGGACTGTTGGCCGCCCTGACGTCACGCGACATGCGTCTCGCGCGATCGTCCGTTCATGAACGACATCCGCACATCATCAAAACCGTCCGGGCGACGCGCCCTGCCGGTTGCAACGTGATCCGTGGCGACTCTGTCCTGAAATGCCCCCCGGAACGTCCGGCGGCTGGAAGAGGCCCACACCAACCGAGCCCGCGCACGCGTCTGCGATTGGGCTAGAGAGCACGTAAGCCATCCATGGAGATCCCTTCGCACAATTCGCCCACGCAGGAGAGTGCTTCGCTCACCCTGGAGATCACTTCGGTCAGGGCTCTGCGCGGCCCAAACCAGTGGGCATCGTTTCCCGTTCTCGAGGCCCGCGTTGATCTGGGCAGGCTCGAGGACTTTCCCTCCCACACGCTCCCGGGGTTCAACGACCGGATCATGTCCTGGCTGCCGTCGATGATCGAGCACCGCTGCTCGATCGGTGAACGGGGCGGCTTCTTCGAGCGGCTGCGTACCGGCACGTGGATGGGCCACGTGCTCGAGCATGTCACGCTCGAGTTGCAGTCTCTTGCCGGCACGCCCGTGGGCTACGGCCGTGCGCGTGAGGCCAATGCACGCGGTGTCTATAAGGTGGTGATCGAGTACAAGGAGGAGGCGTTCGCGATCGAGTGCCTGCACACGGCGCATCGCCTCATCACGGCGGCCATCCAGGGCATGCCCTTCGACATGGCCGCGGAGACCAAGCGGCTGCAGCAGTTCCTTCTCAAGGTGCAACTGGGACCGAGCACGCGATCGATCGTCGAGGCGGCCGCGTTCCGAGGCATCCCCTTCCGGAGGCTCACCGAGGGATCGCTCGTCCGCCTTGGGCAAGGCGCCAAGCAGCGGCGGATCATCGCGGCGGAAACAGACCGCACCGGCGCCGTGGCCGAATCGATCGCCCAGGACAAGGAACTCACCCGCACGCTTCTGGCCGAAGCGGGCATCCCCGTTCCGGAAGGGCGGCCCGTGAGCGACGCGGCCGATGCATGGAGCGTGGCCGAGGAGATCGGCGCACCGGTGGTGGTCAAACCCCGGTACGGCAATCAGGGCCGCGGGGTATCGGTCGATCTCGCCACCCGCGAGGAGGTGGAGAAAGCCTGGCAGGTGGCCCGCGAGGAGGAGTCGACGGTCGTGGTCGAACGGTTCGTGGCGGGCGCCGATTACCGCGTGCTCGTGGTGGGTGGCAAGGTCGTGGCCGCCGCGCGGCGACATCCGCCGATAGTCGTCGGTGACGGGCGGTCGACCGTCAAGCAACTGGTCGATCGTGTCAACGAAGATCCCCGACGCTGTTGTGACCACGCCGGCGCGCTGAGTCCCGTGCGGATCGACGAGGTGGCATTGGCCGTGCTCGCCGAGCAGGGACTCTCTCCCGAGAGCGTTCCCGCCGCCGACCAAGCGGTTGTTCTGCGGCAGAATGCCAATCTGAGCACGGGCGGCACGAGCGAGGACGTGACCGACATCATCCATCCCGAGGTGGCTGCCCGTGCGGTCGAGGCGGCGCGGATCATCGGTCTCGACGTGGCGGGTATCGACGTCGTCGCGTCCGACATCTCGCAGTCGCTCGAATCGCAGCGAGGCGTTGTGATCGAGGTGAATGCCGGCCCGGGCCTGCGCATGCACCTGGAGCCAACGGTAGGGAGCCCGCGGAATGTGGGCGCCGCGATCGTCGATACGTTGTTCGCGCCGGGTGACGACGGTCGGATTCCCGTGGCCGCTGTGACTGGCACCAACGGCAAGAGCACGGTGGTGCGGCTGCTCTCCCATCTGGCTACGACCGGCGGCGCCACCGTGGGCACGACCTGCACCGAGGGCATCTGGGTGGGGGGCCGCCAGATCGATGGCGGTGACTGCAGCGGTCCGGCGAGTGCCCGCCGCGTGCTGGCCAATCCCTCCGTCACGACCGCTGTGCTGGAGACCGCCCGCGGGGGCATCCTCCGCGAGGGTTGTGGCTTCGACACGTGCGATGTGGCTGTGGTCACCAACATCGCCTCCGGCGATCACCTCGGGCTCGGCGAAATCGAGACCCCCGAACAGTTGGCCTGGGTGAAGGGGGCGATCGTCGCCGGCGTTCGTCCCGGAACCGGCTCGGCCGTCCTCAATGCCGCCGACCCATTGGTGGTCGACATGAAGAAGTGGTGCAAGGGACAGGTCGTCTATTTTTCGCTCGATCCCGCGAATCCCGTGTTAGTCGGGCATCTCGCCCAGGGCGGGCTTGCAGCGACGGTCCGCGACGGCTGGATCGTGCTCTGCGACGGCCCGCGCGAGACGCGGCTGGCAAACCTCGACCGCGTGCCGCTGGTGCACCGCGGGCTTGTTGCCTTCCAGGTGGAAAACGCCCTGGCAGCGGCCGCTGCCGCGTGGCGGCTGGGAGTGCCTCTGGAACTGGTGCGGCTGGGGCTCGAAAGCTTTTCTTCGGGTTCGGGCGGGTCGCCCGGTCGGTTCAACCTGCTCGATCTGGAGGGGGCGTCGATCGTCGTGGACTACGGACACAATGTTCCGTCGCTCGAGCAAATTTGTTCCACGATCCGCAGCCTGCCCCATGTCCGGCGGACGGCCGTCTATTCGGCGGCCGGAGACCGGCGGGACGAGGATCTGTTCTTGCAGGGCAAACTCCTTGCCGCCACTTTCGATCGCGTGGTGATCTACGAAGACGCCTACATCCGCGGCCGACAGCCGGGGGAGATCACGGCGATCATTTCCCGTGGCATCGAGGCGGGAATGCGTGCCGATTGTCCAACCATCATCCAGCCCGGCGGCACCTGGTGCGAGGCCGCGGCGCTGGTGCTCGACGCCGTGCAGGCAGGCGATCTCGTGCTGCTCCAGCCCGACACGGTGGATCAGACTGTGGCGTGGCTGGCGGACCGCTATGGAAGCCGTGTGCGGGAGACGCAGTTCGATCAGATGGCTGGGGTCATCGTGCCGGAGACCGACGAACGAACGCCGGTCCCGGGCGAGCCGGTTGAGGTCCGCAGCGGACGGACCACGCGGTCGGTCGTGGCGTCGCGCGACATAGCCGCCGGCGAGACCGTGCTGAAGTCCTGGGGTCAGCAGACGCCCAAGCGGTCGCGGCACTCGATGCAGGTGGACGTCGACACGCACATCCTGCCGGACGGTGTGATGGTTCTCGTGAATCACAGCTGCGAGCCCAACTGCGGTGTGCAGATCCGGACAGCCAGTCGGGAGATCGAGGTGCGTGCCTTGCGGAAGATTGCGGCCGGCGAGGAGATCTCTTTCGACTACAACACCTTCGAGTACGAACTCGACCACGGCGGCAGCCGGTGCACCTGCGGTGCGGCGACATGCCGCGGTCTCGTGCCGGGATTCAAGCACGTGGCGGCCGAGGTGAAGGCACGCTACGGCGAGTACATCGCCGAATATCTGCGGACCATCGAGTCAGGTGCATCGCTCCCCGTGGGGGCCTGACGAACTGATCCGCCGGACTTCCGTGGCAACACCGCCGCCGACCTTTCGGACTACTTCAGCCCGGGCCGCCGGTCGAGTGCGCCGCGAACTCCCAATTGCTCGGGGTGGCGGGCGATCTTGTCGGTGAAGACGCGGACGTCGTCGACGATGGGCCGCAGTTCTTTGGTGAGCTTGTTGACGGTGGCTGCCGCCTGGGCGAGGTCTTCGTAGACCTTCGGATCGCGGACGAGCTTGCCGAGCGTGCCCTCTGATTGGTTGAGTGCCTTGGTAAACATCGCCGCCTGCTGGAGTGTCTCGTCGAGGCGGCCGATCGTGCGGTCGATCTGTGCCACCATCGCCGTGCCGCGTTCGCCGAGCGGCTTGGTCAGCCCCTCGAGGTTGCGGAGGTTGCGGTCGGCCGTGTCGACGGTCATGCCGATGCCCTGCACCGTCTTTCGGAGGTCGGCCACCACCTCGGGCAGCGCCGAGATCGTATCTTTGATATCCTCGCGGGCCGCCGGATCGCCCATCACGTCGTCGATATTTTTCATGGCGGTGTTGAAGGAATCGAGGGCGGCCTCCGTCTTGCGAACGAGTTTTTCGAAGCGGTCGTCCCCGCCCATGAACATCCGGTCGATGTTGACGGAGAGCTTCTGCACCGAGTCGCTGGCCTGTGCGAGCGAGTCGAGGGCGCTGCCGAGTTTTGGCTCGAGCGTGCTGAACATTTCCATGGGGTCCCGAGAGATCGCACCCACGAGCACCTCGTTCTGTTCCAGTCGCTGCCGCGGCGGAGTGATGTGCCCGGGGACGAGTTGGATTTCGGAGTCGCCGAGGATGGTGCTCGAGATGCGGGGAACCTCGTCCTTGTAAATCGGCACGTAGGCGTCGATATCGGCGACGACGCTCACACCGCCCCGCTCGTCGAGCATGACGCTCGTCACACGGCCGACGAGGATGCCGTTCTTGCGGACCGGCGTGCCTCCAGCCACGCCACGGGCGTCGGCGAAGCTTATCTTGAGCGGATAGGTGGCCTGCACGAGCGACGGCAGATCCCCGAAAAGCACGATCAGGATGCCCGCGATGATGGCCGTGGCCAGCACCATCACGCCGACGCGAAACTGCATGACGCGGTCGTTCATCGATGCTCCTCCAGGGACTGCTCATCCTGCAGTTCGTTCAACCGGTTGCCCGCCCGACCCTCGATGAACTGGCGGATACGGGGGTCGCGGGAGCGATCGAGGTCCTCGGGCGTGCCCGAGAAGACAATCTGCGATTCGTCACGTCCCAGGCGAAAGAGCGGGTAGAGCATGATGATCCGGTCGGCCACCTTGCGGGCCGTGTTCATGTCGTGCGTGACCACGACGCCCGTCACGCGTGGCCGCTCCCGCACCCGCAGAATCAATTCGTTGATGACGTCGGTCATGATCGGGTCGAGTCCGGTCGTCGGCTCGTCGTAAAGGATCAGGAGCGGGTCGAGGGCGAGAGCCCGGGCGAGGCCGGCGCGTTTCCGCATGCCGCCCGAAATCTCGACAGGTTTCTTGTTCAGAACGGTCCTCGGCAGGCCAACCTCGTCGATCAGCGAGGCCACGATGGTGTGGGCCTCGGCCGCCGAGATGCGGGTGTGTTCGCGGAGGGGAAAGGCGATGTTTTCGGCGATCGTCATGCTGTCGAAGAGAGCCGCGCCCTGAAAAACGAAGCCGTACTTGGTGCGGAGATGGGCGAGATCCCGTTCACGCATGCTCGAGAGCGGCTGGCCCTCGAACCGCACCTCCCCGCGGATGGGGCGTACGAGGCCGATCATCGTCTTGAGGAGCACCGTCTTGCCGCAGCCGCTTTCACCGAGCACCACGAGCGTCTGGCCGGCTGGGATATCGAGCGAGATGTCTCGCAGTACCATCTGCTGCCCGAACTGCACGGAGAGCCCTTCGACCTGGAGCAGGGAGGGCTCGGCCTGATCGCGGCTGGCTGTCGGCTGTGGAGCGATGGCGGGCATGGTGGTGCGCGTCGCGGTGGCGGCTCAGAGAAGCCGACGCGGGCCCTCCGGGCGGAAGAAGTCGTGCACGTTGTTGAGCCAGATTCCCAGGAACAGGTCGAGCAGCAGGATGAGCACGAAGGAATGCACGAAGGCATTGGTCGCCGACCGGCCCACTCCCTCGGCGCCGTGGCCACAGTGGAAGCCGTGGTGGCAGCTCACCAGGGCGATCGCGGCCCCGAAAAAGAAGCTCTTGAAGATGCCCATCAGAAAGTCGAAGGCGTCGACATAGGCCCGGGAATTCTCCCAGTAGTGGTGGTAGTCGATGTCGAGCAGCAGGTTCGAGTAGAGGTAGCCCCCGAGCACTCCCATGAAGTCAGCCATGATCGTGAGGGCGGGGATGAGGATCAGGCAGCCGAGAAACCGCGGCACCACGAGGTAGTAGATTGGGTTGGCGCCCATGCACTCCAGCGCGTCGATCTGTTCCGTGACCCGCATCGTGCCGAGTTCGGCGGCCATCGCGCTGCCCACTCTCCCGGCGAGCATCGTGGCGGCCAACACCGGCCCCAGTTCGCGGACAAGAGACAGGTTGATCACCGACCCGAGCCGTGTTTCGAGACCGATCGCCTTGAATTGTGCGTAGCTCTGCACGGCCAGCACCATGCCAATGAAGAGGCCGGTCAGCGCGACCACGGGCAGCGACATCACGCCGATCTGGTAGAAGGCCGGCAGCAGCACCTCACGGCGTTGCCGGCGGGCGAAGATCCAGCCGACGGTCTTGAGAGCGAAGAGGGAGACGTCGCCGATGGCAGCCACCCGGCCCATGGCGAAGGCACCGAGGTTTGCGATCTGGTCGGCGAACCAGCCACCGATGCCGCCCGGCGCAGACGCGGCAACGCCCGGCGGGCTGCCGGCATCGACCGTCGCTGCGGGCTCTGGTGTCTCGGGCGACTGTGCCATGCTTCTGTTCCGATGCGGGCGCAGGCTGCGCACGGTGATCCCTGCCGGTTGAATCGGTCGTGCGGGTCAGGCAACTTGAGCCGGCCATGCCGGAACAAGACGGCCGCGGCGGAATGGGCGGAAGCGGCAGGATGGATAGGCGCAGCGACGCTCGAGCGACTCGCAACTACGGGCCGTACCAATGCCTGATTGCCCGCGTTCCGCAGAGCTATGACGAGGCCGGGCTGTCGTGCTGGCCGTCCGCAGGCACCACGGCGACCGGCTCGGCCGTCGTGATCCCCTTGAACGAGAGCTGCTTCTTGCCGGCCACCTCGATGCAGTCGACCTGGATAAGGTCCTTGCCCTCGAACTCGCCCTTGAGCAACTCCTCGGAGACCGGGTCTTCGATGAAGTTCTCGAGCGCCCTCCGCAGCGGGCGGGCGCCGAAGTCGGTATCGGAGCCCTTCTTGATGAGGAACTTCTTCGCCTCTTCGGTCAGCTCCAGCTTGAGGCCACGCTCGGCGAGCCGCTCGCGAACCTTTGCCAACTCGATGTCGATCACCTGCTTGAGGTCTTCGACCGTGAGATGGTGGAACACGATCACGTCATCGAGACGGTTCAGGAACTCCGGCCTGAAGACCCGCTCGATCCGCTCGTTCACGCGGCCCTTCATGCCGTCGTAGCTGGCGTCGTCGTCGGGCTTCTGGAAGCCGAACGCCGACTCGTTCTTGATCGCTTCGGCGCCGGCGTTGGTCGTCATGATCAGGATCGTGTTGCGGAAGTCGACGTTGCGGCCGAACGAGTCGGTCAGCCGTCCCTCTTCCATCACCTGCAGGAGCATGTTGAAGACGTCGGGATGGGCCTTCTCGATCTCGTCGAGCAACACCACGGCATAGGGGCGACGACGGATCTTCTCCGTGAGCTGGCCGCCCTCCTCGAAGCCGACGTAGCCCGGCGGCGCGCCGATCAGACGGCTGACGTTGTGCTTCTCCATGTATTCGCTCATGTCGATCTGGATGAGCGCGTCGGCATCGCCGAACATGAACTGCGCGAGCGCCTTGGCGAGCAATGTCTTGCCCACGCCCGTCGGCCCGGCGAACACGAACGAGCCGATCGGCCGCTTCGGGTCCTTGAGCCCGGAACGGCTGCGGCGGACCGCCTTCGACACGCTCTTGATCGCGGCCTCCTGGCCGATGACCCGCTTGTGGAGCTCGCCCTCCATGCCCATCAGCCGGGCCTGGTCTTCGGTCGACATCCGCGTGAGCGGGATGCCGGTCATCTTCGAGACGACCTCGGCCACGACCTCCTCGTCGACGACGCCGTCGGCCTCGCGGCTCTTGTCCCGCCAGTCGCGGGTCATCGTCTGCTTCTTCTTCTTGAGCTTGTCGGCCTGGTCGCGGAGCGCCGCCGCCTTCTCGAAATCCTGGTTGGCGACCGCCTCCTCCTTCTCCTTGTTGAGCTTCTCGACCTCCTCGTCGATCTCCTTGAGATCCGGCGGCTTGGTCATCGCCTTGAGCCGCACCCGGGCGCCCGCCTCGTCGATGACGTCGATCGCCTTGTCGGGAAGGCAGCGGCCGGTGATGTAGCGGCTGGAAAGATCGACAGCCGCCTCGAGGGCCGCGTCGGTGATGCTCACACGGTGATGCGTCTCGTAGCGATCGCGGAGTCCCTTGAGAATCTCCACCGCCTCGGTCTTGCTGGCGGGCTCCACCATCACGATCTGGAACCGGCGGTCGAGAGCCGAATCCTTCTCGATGTATTTGCGGTATTCGTCGAGCGTGGTGGCCCCGATGCACTGGATCTCGCCGCGGGCGAGCGCCGGCTTGAGCACGTTGGAGGCATCGATCGCACCCTCGGCGCCGCCTGCACCAACGAGGGTGTGCAGCTCGTCGATGAACAGAATCGTGTTCTTGGCGCGGCGAACTTCGTTCATCACCGCCTTGATCCGCTCCTCGAACTGGCCGCGGTATTTGGTGCCGGCCACCATCATGGCGAGATCGAGCACCACGATCCGCCGGTCAGCCAGGAGTTCGGGCACGCTGCCGTCGACCACCCGCTGGGCGAATCCTTCCACGATCGCCGTCTTGCCAACGCCCGCTTCGCCCAGGAGCACGGGGTTATTCTTCGTGCGGCGGCAGAGAACCTGGATTGCGCGTTCGATCTCCTTCTCGCGGCCGATGACCGGATCCAGCTTTCCCTGACGGGCCAGTTCGGTGAGGTCGCGGCCGAAGCTGTCGAGCGCCGGGGTCTTGCTCTTGCCCCCCTTCGCCGTGGCCTCGCCGCCGCCGCCGGCACCGGCGCCGGCAGGCTGCCGACCGCCGCCCATGCCAGCTCTCTCGCCCCCTTCCTCCATGCCGTGACCCAGCAGGTTGAGGACCTCTTCGCGGACGTCCTCCAGCTTCAGGCCGAGATTCATCAGGACCTGGGCGGCGACCCCCTCCTGCTCACGGAGCAGTCCAAGCAGGATGTGTTCGGTGCCGACGTAGTTGTGGTTGAGGTTTCGCGCCTCCTCCATCGAATATTCGATCACCTTTTTGGCCCGGGGCGTCTGCGGGAGTTTGCCCATCGTGACCATGTCGGGGCCGCTCTGCACGAGTTTTTCGACCTCCATGCGGATTTTCCGCAGGTCGATGTCGAGGTTTTTCAGGACGTTCGCGGCGACGCCGCTCCCCTCCTTGATCAGGCCGAGGAGGACGTGCTCGGTGCCGATGTATTCGTGGTTGAACCGCTGGGCCTCTTGGTTGGCCAGCTGCATCACTTTGCGAGCACGGTCGGTGAATCGCTCGTACATGAAAAAGGTCCCTTCGTGAATCGGCCGGTCGAGGATGCCATTGCGGCAGTCTTCAATCGCCGCAGAGGCCACACCCGGAAGTCTATGCAAACCTTACGCCAAACGGCGTCGCTTTTTCCAGCACGGCCATGCGGGCGTGGCTGGCGATTTCGAACGTGGGGATTTTAGGCCGGTCTGCTGCGGATGTCTGTGGCCAGGCCGCAGAGCTGGCAAAAACAGACGTTTTTCGGCCAATTTCACGCGGCCCTGTCCCGGGTAGCCGCATCCCGGGGAGATTCGTCATGGTCGCGCGGGATTGGCAGGGTGGCCGCTTCCCCGGTGGTCGACGGCCGCCGAGCGGTGGCAATCCGCTCGATTTCGCGGCCGATCGCTGGCAGCCACGGTGTTCCGGCATCGCTGCGAGACAGCGTCTCCAAGGCCGCCGCGGCTTCGTCCAGCCGCCCGACCCGTCTCAAGAGAGTGCCCAGAAGCAGTTGCGCCTCGCCGTCGGTGGGTGACAGGTCGAGAAGCGTTCGCAGCTTGGTCTCGGCAGCGAGCCAGTCGCGGGCGAGGTAGGCATCGCGGGCCTTCACGAAAAGCGCATCCGCGGCGACGTCGCGACCACGCGGAATCGGGGGCGGGAAGCCTGTCAGAGCCGATGCCGTGGCGATCAACCAGACGACGGCCGTGGCCGTCCAGAGCGCCAGTGACAGTCGGACATCGACCAGCTCTGACCAGATCCAGGTGGTGAACACCGCCACATCAACCGCCAGGGCGAAGGCGAGCGCCAGCACGAGCCCGGCGAAGCTGCCGCGCAGCCATAACCACGGCATTCCCGGCCAGGCGAGCGTCAGGTAGCGTGCGAATCCCATGCGGAGTAAATAGCGACGCCCCGCAATTTTTCCAAGGCATCAACGGGGGTACAACACAGTCATGGAAATCAGCGATTTTGAGACATCAGGGGCCACGGCAGGTGTCTGGCGTGCGATCGACGCCTCGGCGAACCGTGCTGGTGAGGCCCTGCGGGTGGTCGAGGACGTCGTCCGGTTTGTGCTCGACGATGCCCAGTTGACCGTGCTTGCCAAGGACCTGCGGCACACGCTGGCAACGCTTCTCGCCCAGGCTCCCCTGCCATACAGAATTGCCTTGCGTGACGTGGCGGGCGACGTGGGAATCGGGGTGGAGCCGCCAGTGTCTCTGCGGCGCATGTCGCCGGTCGATCTGATCGCCGCCAACGCGGCACGGGCCTCGCAGGCACTTCGGAGCCTGGCGGAATGCGCGGCGATTGTCGCTCCCGGGGCTGCCGCCGGCTTTGAGCAACTTCGCTACCGGCTCTACGCTCTTGAACGGGGAGCCCTGACGGCTGCGCGGTCGCGGGAGCGGCTGGGCGGCATCAGCCTCTGCGTGCTCGTCGATGGGCTGGCCGACATGGCCGCCTTCGATCGGCTTGTCACGTCGCTTGTCGACGCGGGCGTGCGGATGCTCCAGATTCGTGACAAGTCCTTGAGCGTGCCGGCGTTGACCGCTCGGGTGGAGCATGCGATCGCGATCACCAGGAGGCTTGCCCCAACGGATCCGGCGATCGTGGTCGTCAACGACAGGGTCGACGTGGCCGCGGCGGTCGGTGCCGATGGCGTGCACACCGGTGAGGCCGATCTCGCCACGCCACTGGTGCGGCGGGTGCTCGGACCGCAGTCGCTCGTGGGACGCACTGCCCATTCCGTTGCCGAGGCCCGCGCCGCCGCTGCCGACGGGGCCGACTATCTCGGTATCGGCCCCTGTTTTCCCTCGTCAACCAAATCATTTGGCGAGTTTGCGGCGGCTGAATTTCTCCGGACCGTGTCCCGGGAGATCAGCCTGCCCGCCTTTGCCATTGGTGGAGTAACGCTCGAGAGGCTCGAGGAACTCATGCCGCTCGGCATCAAGCGTGTGGCTGTGGCTGCGGCCGTCACGGGAGCACGCGACCCAGCCGCCGCCGCCGCCGCGATCATCGATCGGCTGAAGCAGCTGCAGGCAGAAAATGGGGACGGGAGCGATTTTCCGTCACCAGCTTATTGATGTGCCTGGTTCTGGATTGGGCAGAAAATGGGGACGGGAGCGATTTTCCGTCACCAGCTTATTGATGTGCCTGGTTCTGGATTGGAAAATCGCTCCCGTCCCCATTTTCTTTGAGCGCGGCGACGATCGCGCGGGCGATGTCGGCCTCGTCGCGGGAACGGTAGCCCACCCAGACCTGCCGAATCGTGGCGTCGGGGCCGATGAGATAAGTCGTGGGGAAGGCTTCGAAGCCGAATGACGCGGAGAAGATCATCCGCGTGTGGCCATCGGGATCGGCCCAGGGCTCGATTGCGGATCGTTGCGACGGGCTCACGGCCTCCCTCAAGAAGGCGTTCGTGGATTCGGCCAATGAGGCCATGTCTTCCGGAGCACGCCCGCCGCATGAGACGGCGATCAGTTGAAAGGCAGGCTCGCTCCGCAGCCGGTCAGCCAGCCGCACGAGCCCCGGCAGTTCGCGGCGACAGGGGGGGCACCACGTTCCCCAGAAATTGAGCAGCGTCACGCGGCCCGCGAGGGTCGGCAGCTTCCTGGCGGGATCGGAGAGCGACACAAGTGGCAGATTCCCCACGGTTCGGCCGACGGCGGGGTGAGACGTCGCTGGGCCTTCGCACCCGGCGACACAGCCCAGCCACGCGGCGAGCAGGGCCCAACTGGGGAGCAGGGGCCAGCTGGCGCGCAGGGGCCTGCTGGCGAGCAGGGGCCAGGAGGCATGCAGGGCGGTGCGACGGCGACGGGATATCATCGCTCGGTTTCTCCAGCGGCGGCGTGAGCCATGTAACAGGAGCACCAAGTGTACGAAGTCGAACTGAAGTTTCCCGTAACCGAACTGCCGGCCCTCGAGCACCGGCTCAAGCTCTGTGGGGCGCAATGGCACGATCCGATCGACCAGGTAGACCGGTATTTCAATCATCCCTGCCGGGATTTCGCCAGCACCGACGAAGCACTGCGGCTGCGATTGAACGGCGACGCCGTCGTGATCACCTGGAAGGGGCCACGGATCGATGCCGGAACGAAGACACGCCGCGAGATCGAACTGCCACTCTCGGGCCGATCCCCGCAGGGCGATTCGGCCGAGCTCACGATCGATCGCTGGACGGAAATCCTCGAGGCGCTCGGATTCCGTCCCGTCGCGACGGTGGCCAAGCGGCGGCAGCCGGCCCGCGTGCACTGGCAGGGCATGGAGGTCGACGTGGCCCTCGATCGAGTGGCCGGGGTCGGTGATTATCTGGAACTCGAAGTCCAGGCCAGCGAGGCGCAGGTGCCGCAGGCGCGGGCCTGCCTCGAGTCGTTGGCCCGCGAACTCGGCTGCGGGAATCCAGAGCGACGCAGCTATCTGGAATTGTTGCTCGAGTGACAAAAAGGGGACGCAGCCAGGAGTGTTCGGCACGATACGTGCTGCTCGCCCGTGGCGGCAAGTTTTGAACTTGCCCGTTGCCAAGTCGCGGATTCCACAAGTTAAAAACTCGTGGCCACGGGGAGCGGATTCCACAAGTTAAAAACTCGTGGCCACGGGGAGCGGATTCCACAA
>JBIIMX010000188.1:0-6371 GCA_044337765.1 Pirellulales bacterium
CATTCGCCGCGATGGCGTGCGGCGCGATCGTCGCTCTCAACCTCATCGGCCTCTCGGGAGATATCGCCAGCCTCGTAACCCTGTCGTTCCGAAAGAATCCTCTGCAGGGCGGGCTCTTCCTTGTTCCGCCGTTCACGCTCTACTACCTGTGGACCGACTGGCAACGCTATCGCGACACGGTCGTCCGGATGCGGATTCCGCTGGTGACGCTCGCCCTTGTCGTCGCGGCGTACATGTTCGTGCCGTGGCTCCGCGGGGGCATCAAGGCGGAGGTGCCGGTCGTTGCTTCGGTCGAAAAGGCGGTCGATACCGTCGAAAAGGAACTCGCCGGCCGGCAGGGGGCCTTCTTCGAGGAGGGACTCAAGAAAGCGCGGACGTGGTTGCACGAGGTGCCGATGCCCGATCCGTCATCCCCGCCCGGCTCGCACAGCCCCCAAAACCCTGCCCCTGGCCCGAAGCCGTGAGGGTCCGGCTCCCGCGGGCAAGAGTCACGCACCGCGTCGCCACTCCCGCAAGAAGGAAACACCCATGCGTGCAGCGAACGACCAATCCGCCGGCCACAGCGATCCACATTCTCGCGTCGACGATGACGAGATCGAACTCGATTCGGCAGTGGAAGACACGGCTGCATCGACATCGCCGGTCATGGTGCGGGGCGTGGAAGCACCGCCGGGAGGCCTCCGTGGAGGCCAGCAGGGAGATGGACTGGCGACTTCGGAATTGCGGTGGCGGCTCGCCGCCGTCGCCGGATTTCTGGCGCTCTTCCACCTCGCATTCGCCGTGGTCAAGGCGACGGGGCCGGCGTCGGTCTTGACGGCCTCGTCCGACGCTCCCACCTGGTCGCTCCTGCTGCGGGCGGCGGTGGCGGGTCTCGTATGCTCGCTCCTGGTGTCGCCGTTGCGACTGAGCCGGCAGCAGGTGCGCTCCGTGGAGGGAGGCCTGTTCGGCTTCGAGATGCTGGTCCTGCTGGCTGCGCAATACCTGTCCACCATTGACCTCATCGACCGTCGCGATCTTGTCGATGCCGTCGCCATCCAGAAAAACGGCGTGATCCGCGCGCTCGTGCTCATGATCTGCAGCGGTGTCTTCGTGCCGCGGGCCCCGACGGCGACTGCCCGGATCGCGGTGACGATGGCGGCCGCCATGATCCTCTGCCATGGCGTCGTGTTGCACCACGCCGACACGGTGAACCTCGACATGGATGACGTGGCCAACCACCAGATCGTCATGAGCAACGCGCTGTTTCTCATCATGGGGGTTGCGCTCGCAACACTCGCCGCCTGGGTGCTGCGGGGCCGGACCGCCGCCCATGACGGAGCCGCCCGGGTGGGCCCATACCGCCTACTCCACAAACTCGACGAGGGAGGGGCGGGAGAGGTGTATCTGGCGGAACACGATTTCCTGAAGCGGCGATGTGCCCTGAAAATCATCCGTACAGACGATCGCGATGCGGCCGCCCGCTTCGACAGGGAGGTGCAGGCGGCAGCACTTCTCGCGCATCCAAACGCCATTACCATCTTCGACTCGGGACACACCGACGACGGCATCCCGTACTGTGCCATGGAGTATCTTCCGGGCCTGTGCGCTGCCGACATCGTCCGCGAATCCGGCCCGATGCCCGCATCCCGGGCCGTGTATGTCGGCCGACAAGTGTGCGGGGCCCTGGCCGAGGCCCACCGTCTCGGTTTCGTGCACCGCGACGTGAGCCCCGCGAATGTCTTCGTGTCGGTCCTCGGCGGCCGCTGCGACGTTGCGAAGGTGCTCGATTTCGGCGCCGTCGGGGGGCCGGCGACGTCACACGATCTGGCCGCCGATGGCGGCATCGCCGGAACGCCTGAGTATGTCGCACCCGAGCAGGCCGTCGCAGGCCGCGACATCGACGGCAGGGCGGACCTCTACGGGCTGGGGGCACTCCTCTATTTCCTCGTCACGGGAGTGCCGCCGTTTCGACGCGATACGCCCGCTAGCGTGCTGCGGGCCCACGCATCGGAGCCGGTGCGTCCGCCGCGGGAACTGCGGGCGGACATCCCGGCCGACCTCGAGGCCGTGATCCTCCGCTGCCTCGCCAAGCGGCCCGAGGATCGCTATGGCGATGCCCGGGCGTTGGCCGACGCTCTCGGCGCATGCTCCTGTGCGACGCAGTGGGACGACACCCGAGCGGAGGACTGGTGGTTGGAGAAGTCGACGTTGGCCGCCGACGCGGCGTCCGGACCGTCGCCGCAGGCCTGAGTCACAGGATATTCGAACGATGGAAATACAGCGTCTTCTGAAGGCGACCGTCCAGTTCAATGCCAGCGACCTCCACGTGCAGGTCGGGAGCCCTCCGACGGTACGGGTCGACGGCACGATGGTCGCGATCAACGCCCCGCCGGTGACCGCGGAGGAACTTCACGAACTCGTCGCGCAGGTGGCGGATGCATCACAGCTGCAACGAGTGGAGAGCGAGCGGAGCTGCGACTTCTCCTATGCCATTCCCGACGTCGCCCGGTTCCGCATCAATGTCTTTCACGAGAAGGGCAACCTCTGCCTCGCGGCCCGCTCCATCCCGCTCCGGATCAAGACCTTTGCCGAGCTCGGTCTGCCAGCGGTGCTCGCGGACATCGCAGAGGAGCACCGCGGCCTGGTGCTGGTCACGGGCACAACGGGCAGCGGCAAAAGCACGACGCTGGCCGCGATGATCGATCACCTCAACCAGACCAGGCGACTGCGGGTGGTCACCGTCGAGGATCCGATCGAGTTTCTCCATGTGTCGCAAAAAAGCCTCGTTGCCCAGTGCGAGCTCGGCCGCGACACGCCGAGCTTTGCGGAATCGCTCCGACGGGCACTGCGGCAGGATCCCGACGTGATCCTCGTCGGCGAGCTGCGGGATGCCGAAACGATGCGGGTCGCGCTGCAGGCAGCCGACACCGGTCATCTCGTGTTCAGCACAGTCCACACGACCAATGCGTCGTTTACACTGCAGAGGCTGGTCGCGATGTTTCCGCCCGAGGAGCGGGAACTCCTGCAGACGGAACTGGCGACGAACCTCACGGCTGTCATCAGCCAGCGGCTGGCGGTCGCCAAGCAGAAGGAGAGGGGGCGGATCCCCGTGCTGGAGGTTATGCGGAACTCGGCGGTGGTGAGCAAGGCGATCCACGAGGGGCGGATCTCGAGCCTGCCACAGGCGATCGCCAACCGGGAGAACGGCATGCAGCTGTTCGACCAGCACCTCGCCGATCTCTACAAGTCAGGGCAGATCAGCGGCACCGAGGCGCTCCGGCTGGCGACGAACCCCGAAGCGGTCGCACTGTCGATGCGTGGCATGAGCACGCTCGACACGGCCGGGGGCCTTGTCAACTGAGCCGTACCGCCAGCGGCACTGGTGCACACCTGGCACGAGCCTTGCGGCCGGCGTTTTTGTTGTCATTCGATCATCGCTGCAATCTGTCCGATTCTGCATTGCACGGCAGCCCGCCATGCCGTATCCCAACGACGTCTTTCGTTTCCCTGGAGCTTTGCCTGTCATGCCTACTCTCTTCCGCGGTCGCAGTGTTCTGTCGGTCTTCGCGTTGACGATCACGGTCGGCCTCCTGTGTGCCGCTGTATCCGCTGCCGACTCGCCGCGCCGACCCAACATCCTCGTGATCTGGGGCGACGACATCGGGCAGTTCAATGTCGGGGCCTACAACCTCGGCATGATGGGCTACAAGACACCCAATATCGACCGCATCGCCCGCGAGGGAGTCCTGTTCACCGATTGGTACGGTCAGCAAAGCTGCACCGCGGGAAGGGCCGCCTTCATTACCGGACAGTCGCCGATCCGCACCGGACTCACCAAGGTCGGACTGCCGGGCGCGCCGGAAGGGATGAAAAAAGAGGATCCGACCATCGCCACGCTCCTGCGGGCCCGCGGCTACATGACAGGCCAATTCGGCAAGAACCACCTCGGCGACCGGGACGACATGCTGCCGACGAACCACGGTTTCGATGAATTCTACGGCAACCTCTACCACCTCAACGCAGAGGAGGAGCCAGAGCATTCCGACTACCCAAAGAGTCCCGAATTCAAGAAGCGCTTCGGCCCCCGGGGCGTGATCCATTCCTTCGCCAACGGCTCGATCACCGACACCGGACCGCTGACGAAAAAGCGAATGGAGACGATCGATGAGGACGTCAATGCGAAGACGTTCGCGTTCATGGAAAAGGCAAAGAAGGCCGACAAGCCGTTCTTCATCTGGTGGAACTCGACCAAGATGCACATCTTCACGCACTTGAAGGAGGGCGTGGCGGGCAAGACAGGACTGGGGATCTACGCCGACGGCATGGTCGAGCACGATCGCCAAGTGGGTGAGGTTCTGGCCAAGCTCGATGAACTTGGGCTGACGGAAAACACGATCGTGATGTATTCCACCGACAATGGCGCCGAGGCTTTTACCTGGCCCGACGGTGGAACGACGATGTTCCGCGGCGAGAAGAACACGCAGTGGGAGGGTGGCTACCGGGTGCCGTGTGCCGTCCGGTGGCCGGGCGTCATCAAACCGGGCACGGTGATCAACGACATCGGTGCCCACGAGGACATGCTGCCGACGTTCTGCGCCGCTGCCGGCGATACGACCGCGTCGGAAGAACTCAAGAAGGGACGTCAGATCGGTGATCGCTCCTACAAGGTGCATCTCGATGGTTACGATCTCGGCCCCGCGCTGCGCGGCACTGCGCCGTGGCCCCGCAAAGACTTCATTTACTGGACCGACGACGGGAGCGTGGCGGCGCTGCGCTACGAGAACTGGAAGGTGACGTTCCTCGAACAACGGGCTCACGGCATGCACGTCTGGCAGCAGCCATTCGTGGAGTTGCGGGCCCCGACGCTCGTCAACCTGCGGATGGACCCGTTCGAACTCGCCCAGGACATCGGCATGGACTACCAACGCTGGTACCTCGAGCACATGTTCGCCATCGCACCGGCGGCGGCCCACGTGGGCCAGTGGCTGCAGAGCTTCCGGGAATTTCCGCCGCGTCAAAAGCCTGGGAGCTTTAATCTCGACCGGGTCATGGAGGCGGTAACCTCTTCCCCTGGAACGGGCCGCTGACCCTGCGGACCCGGTGGTTGGCCGCAAACTTCACGTTCACGATCACGCCCGCGCCCGAGCAAGCGTCTCTGAAGGCAGTTCGCCGAAGTGTCGGCGATAGCGGCCGGCGAAGCGGCCGAACTCCCAGATGCCACGACGAGCGAGCACGTCTGCCACGGTTGCATGCTCGGGTGCCTCGGCCTTGAGGATGCGTCGGATGAGGTGGAGCTGCCGGAGCATGAGATACTGCTTCGGCCCCACGCCAAATGTTTCCCGGAATGTCCGCAAGAGCGTGCGGCCGTTGACGCCGATCTGGCGGGCGATGTCTACCGCCGTCGGGAGCGTCGGTGCTGCATCGATCGCTTCCATCGCCCGGCGGACGATTGCCGCGCGATCGAGCCGTGGGCGGCCCGTGGCGGGCCGCAATCGCGGCGTCTCGGACAGGCAGGAGACCGCCATGTCGAGGAGATCGATCCCGGCAGTTCGATGGGCTGCCGTGCCCGCCGGTTGATCCAGCAAAGCTGCCGCGATCTCGTTCACCAGCCTCCTCAAGGCCTGTACCGATCCAGGCCTGCAGGCCAACCGCGCGCTCCCAGGCGCGGCATCGTGGCCGATGTGGACACCATCGGGAACCGCGATCGAACACCAGGCATGGGCTCTCCGCCGAACGCAGATGCTGAAGTCGGCACCCCGGGGAATCGACAGCAGGGTATCGTCGTCGAGCGGAACGCCGTTCACGACATGCTCGCTGGCGTGCGTCAGCGGCACGAAGAGGATGGGGCCGGTGTGCGTATTGGCACCGTGACAGAGGTTGCCGCCCCCCTCGGAGGCCACCTGCAGCACGGTTCCTCCCAGATCGAGGATTCCCAGCGTCCAGAGAGGAGTCTCCACGGCGTCGCAGGCCAGACTCAGACTCGCGCCACTGACAGCTTCCCCCCAGGCATCAAAATCATCGAATGAGATCATGGGCGACAGGATAAAGACCCCGGTGCCCCTCTGACAACCTTCTCGACTGGGGGCGGATCGACTTTCAAAAATTCTCGCTGAATACGCTGGGGAGCGGCGTTGTGTCTGAAAGGGCGCAGGGTCTGGGCGCTGTGCGCGGCCCCGCAAGAAAGGGCAAACGTGCGGAAACACCGCATCCATGCTGGTCGCGTGATTCAGCCAAGCCAGCCCCGACTTTTCTCCATCCCTGCCCATTATGAATGCCGCACGGCGCCGACGACCGAATCCAGAGCCGTGGGCGTCGTATGGGCGAGTGCTGGCGAGTTGACCGGTTTTTCCACGCCCCCGAAGCAGCAGCCCCGGCCGCAGGAAACAGAATGC
>JBIIMX010000189.1:0-6355 GCA_044337765.1 Pirellulales bacterium
GCATCTACGAGGTTGCGGTGGGCTATTCGGGCCGCACCTACGCCGAGGGCAAGAAGATCGGCTGGCGGGATGGCTTTTCGGCGTTGCGGTGCATCGTGCGATACAACCTGTTTCCGTGAGTGGCCTGTAGACGACGGGGTCGCCTGGGAATGGCTGTCTCAGCGTTCTCTTCCGATCGTGTCGGCATCCGCCGCCCCGCCGTCGCGGATCGCCATGAGTTCACGGGTCCAGGGATGGTCGTCGCCGAGCGTGGCCCGCACACGTTCGCAGTGCTCGGCGGCGAGGGATTGGGCCTCCGTGGCCCTGCCCTGCATCTTGAGGATCATCACGAGCTGGGCCGCGTGTCGCACGGCGACGGGCCTGTCGCCGGTGCTCTGATCCATCCGGGGGGCGAGGGCATGCCGCAGGTAGCGTTCCGCGGAAGCGGCGTCGCCCTTGCGGAGTCGCGAACGTGCGAGATCTTCGTAGACGCCCATGTCGGGGTTGCGAGCGACGACCTCGTCGGCACATCGGATCGCCGCATCGAAGTCTTCCCGTTCATCGCAAGCCATCGCCAGATTCCAGTAAGCCCGCGTGCCGGCCCGGCCCTTCTGGATGACGTCGAGCCAGACGCCGCCGGGCGTCGCGTAGACCCGATTGCGTTCCTGCGTGAGGATGACCAGCCCCAGCACGGCGGCGAGCGTCAGGCCGGCGGCGCCGCGGAACGTCATGGTGCGGACCTTGCCGGGCGGTGTCCAGCGCCGGATCAGGGTGTGTGCCCCGAGCACCACCGCGGATGCCACCGCCGCCAGCGCCAGATACATCCGATACTCCTCCGAAACCGCTGCCAGCGGCACGACACTTGATGAAGGGGCCAACGCCAGCAGGAACGCGACGCCCGGCCACGCCCAGGCCTTTCGCCTCGAAAGTCCGAACACCACGGCGATGCCGAGCGCGAGCATGTAGACCAGCGACGGCAGAACCTGGGCCCAGGTTTCGAGAATGGGAAAGTTGAAGTCGAAGCAGAGGCCGGTCGGCCAGAACGCCAGCCGCAGGTAGTGGAGGATCACTCGGGGCTGGGTGAGAAAGTAGCGAACGGGCGACCCGGTGAACGCGCCGGTTGCGTCGTAGCGGCTGGACTGAACGGCCATTTGCACGAGGATCAAGAGCCAGGTCGAGCAGAGGGCGGCGTAGAAGCGGAGGCGTCGGCCCGGGGGAGGCGGCGGTTCGCCGCAGAGCAGCCAGTCGTAGCTGCCGATCAAGAGCGGCAGCACGACGGCGGTCTCCTTGGAAAACATCGCTGCCGCGGAGGCGACCACGCTGGCCGTCAACCAGCGGGGTTGCCACTTTCGCGCGACCGCGCCGGCGAATGCCGCCAGTGAGATCAGGCAGAGCATCCCTGTCATCGATTCCAGTCGCTGGTAGATGTAGGTGACGGCCTGGGTGTGGAGGGGGTGCGCGGCCCACAGGCTGGCGATCATGGCCGACAGAATGTCGGCATGCTCGCCGAAGGCAGCACGGAGCCGCGGGGAGGAGAGGGTGGTTCGTGCCAGGAAAAACAGCGACAGCGCCGCCACGACGTGGATGACGAGGTTCGTCAGGTGGTAGCCGAACGCCCGCTTGCCCCAGAGGGCGTGGTCGATCGCGAAGGTCAGGTAGGGGAGCGGCCGTGAGGGCAGTTCATGGCCGACGAGCATCACCTGCCAGGGAGGCCATGGCGACTCCATCAGCGGGTTGTCGAGGATCTCGCAGTAGTCGTCCATGAGAAACTCGCCGTCGAGCGAGTTGAGGAAGGCGGCGAGCGTGCAGCCGACGACGAGGAGGGGGGCGAGCCACCGGATGGATCGGGATGAGAAGGCGGCCATGCCTGGTTCCTTGAGCGTGTGGGCGGATCTCGCGGAGGGAGAACGCAGTGGCCGGTTTCGGTTCCCCGGGGAGAGCCCACCGCCGCATTATGGCTGGCGGCCCCCGGCGGCATCCACGACCGCGCTTTTTTCCGAAAATCTCAGGGCTTTCGGCAGTTTCTCCGAGGCACGATCGCTGGCCCCGAGCCGGTCTGCATGCTATTCTTTCCAGAGTGCTTCCTTCCCGCCGATCGACCTACCGGTCCGCGGTCCAAGGCTTCTTGAGCCTGGATCGGCGACGCGGGTGACCCCTCCCGGAAAACGTTCCATGGGTTGCTCGACACAGCGATGTGCTGCGTGGTGGCTTCGCGCGGTGGCAGTGCTGACGGCCTGCTCGGCCGCGGCGGCCCGGAGTCCGGCCCCCTGTCTGGCCGACCAGCCGCTCGACTTCAACCGCGACATCCGGCCGATCCTCTCCGAAAACTGCTTCTACTGTCACGGGCAGGATGGCAACAAGCGGGAGGCCGACCTGCGGCTCGACGACCGCGACGCCGCCATCAAGGCAGGAGCCATCGTGCCGGGCGATCCGGGGGCGAGTGTGGTGCTCGAGCGGATCCACTCCACCGATGCCGACGTCCTGATGCCGCCACCCACCTCCAATCGGAGGCTCTCGGACGACCAGAAAAAACTGCTCGACCGCTGGATCAAAGAGGGCGCCGTGTACACGCCGCACTGGGCGTTCATCCCGCCGGTGCGTCCGCAGCCGCCGGCTGTCGAGCAGGAGGGATGGCAGGCCGATTGGGCAAAGAACGACATCGATCGATTCGTGCTCGCGAAGCTCGAGGCCGCGGGCCTCAAGCCGTCGCCGGAGGCCGACCGTGCTACGCTCATCCGACGGCTGCATGCCGACCTGGTGGGCCTGCCGCCGACACCGGCGGAGGTCGACGCCTTCATAGCCGACACCGACCCGAAGGCGTATGAGAAACTGGTCGACCGTCTGCTTGCCAGCCCGCACTATGGGGAGCGGATGGCCCTGTCATGGCTCGACGCCGCCCGCTACGCCGACTCCAACGGCTTCCAGCAGGACGGCGACACCTGGCAGTGGATCTGGCGGGATTGGGTGGTGAAGGCGCTCAATGCCGACATGCCGTTCGACCGGTTCTCAACCGAGCAGTTGGCGGGCGACCTGCTGCCGCCCGTCGCCAGCGAACAGGCCACCACGGACCAGAAGATCGCCAGCGGCTTCAATCGCAACCATCTGCTCAACGGCGAGGGGGGGGCGATCGCCGAGGAGCAGCGGTTCAACAACCTCTTCGATCGCGTCGACACGACGAGCACGACCTGGCTCGGCCTGACGATGGCCTGCGCCCAGTGCCACGACCATAAATACGATCCGATGACGCAACGCGACTACTACGCGCTGCTCGACGCCTTCAACCGCGTGTCGGAGACCGGCATGCCGACGCGGTTCTCGGCCCGGATCCGCGTGGCGCCGCCGGTCCTCGAGCTGCCCACCGAGGAAAACAAGGCCAGGCTCGCCGAACTCGAGGCCGCGATGAAGCCACTCGAGGACGAGGCCAAGCCGGTGATCGACGCGGCCTACGCCTCCTGGAAGGCCGGTCTCTTCGCCGACGGCGAGCCGGCCGACGGCAAGGACCTGCCCCGCGGACTCACGCCGCTGTTGCGGAAGCCCGAGGCGGAGCGGACGGAGGACGAGAAGAAGTCGATCGAGAGTCAGCTCCGCAGTCACTTCGACTCGAAGGTGAAGGCGGGTGTGGTCAAGCAGCTGCCGCAGGTCGTGAAGTACGACGCTGCGAAGAAGGCGTTGGACGACTACAAGGGGGATCAGCTGCCTCGGGTGATGGTCATGGCCGACGACAAGCCGCGGGAGACGAAGGTCCTCGACCGTGGCGACTACCTCTCGCCCAAGGGGGAGAAGCTCGGGTTCTCTCCGCCGGTCTTCCTGCCGCCGCTGCCGGCTGGCAGCCCGGCCAACCGGCTCGGCCTCGCCCAGTGGCTTTTTCTGCCGGAGCATCCGCTGACGGCCCGCGTGCAGGTCAATCGCATGTGGCAGCACTTCTTCGGCATGGGGATCGTGAAGACCACCGAAGACATGGGGGTGCAGAGCGAATATCCCACGCACATGCAGCTGCTCGACTGGCTGGCTGTGGAGTTTCGCGAGCGGGCGTGGAGCCAGAAGCACATGCATCGGCTCCTGGTCACGAGCGCGACGTACAGGCAGGCGAGCCGGGTGACTGCGGATCATCTGGCGAAGGATCCGGAGAACCGGCTCTTCGCGCGGGCCAGCCGGTTTCGGATGCCGTCGATGGTGCTCCGCGACGTGGCGCTGGCCGCCAGCGGCCTGCTCGACCCGCGGCTCGGCGGCCAGCCCGTCTATCCCTATCAGCCCGACCAGATCTGGGAGGCGCTGGCGATCACGAAGGAGCGCGACTTCACCTACCCGGCGTCCCATAACGCCGACCTCTACCGCCGTAGCCTCTACACCTTCTGGCGGCGGACGGTGAACCCGGCCAACATGTTCGACATGGCCAACCGGCAAACCTGCAACGTGCGGGCCAGCCGCACCTGCACGCCGCTGCACGCCCTCACGACGCTGAACGACCCGACCTGGGTGGAGGCCTCTCGCGTGCTGGCCGCAAAGGCCATGCAGGCTGACCCCGCGGTCGACACGCGGCTTGTGTTCGTCTTCCGCCGCGTGCTCGGCCGGCGGCCGACCGACTACGACCAGGCATCCCTGCGGCGGATGCACGAGCGGCAGTTGGCGGTGTATCGGGCAGACGCGGAGGCGGCACGGCAGCTTCTGGACGTCGGAGAAAGTGACCGCGACAAGACGCTCGACCCTGCCGAGCATGCGGCCCTGACCGCCGTCTGCCTGGGCCTGTTCAACCTGGATGAAGCCCTGACACGGGAGTGAAAGAAAAAGGGGACGCAGCTCTTTTCTATCCTGCTACGTTCCAAAAAAGGAAGCCAATGATGAACACAGAAAAGAGCTGCGTCCCCTTTTTCACCCGCCGTGGGCTCTTCGGCTCCGCGGGGCTCGGCATCGGCGCCGTTGCGCTGGCGTCGTTGCTCAAGCGAGATGCTGCCGCCGCGGTGGTGGCGCCGGCTCCACACGGCACCCCCGGCCTGCCGGGGTTGCCTCATCATCCGCCCACGGCCAATCGCGTGGTCATGCTCTGGCAGGGGGGCGGGCCGTCGCACGTCGATCTTTTCGATCCCAAGCCGGTGCTGCGGGAGCAGGCCGGCAAGGACATCCCCGACAGCGTCCGCGGCAGCACGCGACTCTCGACGATGTCGAGCGGTTACGCGAAGTGGCCGACGGTGCCGGCGATCAAGGGCTTCAAGGCATACGGCAAGGCGGGCATCGAGATGAGCGAGATGCTGCCGGGCATCGGCGGCATCGCCGACGAGATCTGCCTCGTGCGCAGCATGCACACGGAGGCGGTCAACCACGCCCCGGGCGTGACCTTTTTCATGACGGGTGGTCAGGTGCCGGGCCGGCCGAGCATGGGTGCCTGGATGAGCTACGGCCTCGGCTGCGACACCGACGAGCTGCCCGCCTTCGTGGTGATGACCTCCTCCGACAAGGAAAAGAGCTGCGGCCAGCTCTTCTTCGACCACTACTGGGGCAGCGGCTTTTTGCCGAGCCGGTTCCAGGGGGTGCGGTTTCGCAACACGGGCGATCCGGTGCCCTACCTGGCGAATCCCGCCGGCGTGAGCCGCGAGGCGCGGCGGGTGCTGCTCGACGACATCGCCGCGATGAACGCCGCCCATCTGGCCGACTATGGCGATCCCGAGATCGACACGCGGATCGCCCAATACGAGATGGCCTACCGGATGCAGGCGAGCGTGCCCGATCTGGTCGACTTCTCGAACGAGCCGAAGCACGTGCTCGACCGCTACGGCCCCGACGTCCACGTGAAGGGGAGCTTCGCCTACAACTGCCTGATCGCCCGGCGGCTGCTCGAGCGAGGCACTCGGTTCGTGCAGCTGATGCACGCCGGCTGGGATCAGCACGGCAATCTCTTCTCGCAGCTCGAGATCCAGTGCCGCGACACGGAGGGACCTTCGGCTGCGCTCGTGCAGGATTTGAAGGAGCGTGGGCTGCTCGCCGACACGCTGGTCGCCTGGGGTGGTGAATTTGGACGCACTCCCTTTGGCCAGGGCGATCCGGCGGCGCCCAAGGGCCGGGATCACTTCGGGAAGGCCTATTCCTGGTGGCTGGCCGGTGGCGGGGCGAAGGCGGGCCACGTCTATGGCTCGACCGACGACTACGCCTGGAACATCACGGCCGACCCGGTGCACATTCACGACATGCAGGCGACGATCATGCACATGGTGGGGATCGACCACACGAAGCTGACGTTCCGCTATCAGGGCCGGCAGTTTCGGCTCACCGATGTGCATGGGCACGTTGTGAAGGGGATTCTGGCTTAACGCCGGGCTCGGCCATCCTGGCCGCCCCGGCTTGGCCGACCGCCGTCGGCTGGTGCTGACCCGGCCTTCCGGGC